>JANYJN010000688.1 GCA_025358475.1 Candidatus Solibacter sp. | reverse complement strand
ACGGACCGCCAGCGTTACGACATTATCGAGCGGAGAGTCAAGGAGCGCATCGCCTCGTGTGAGAAGGGTGGACAACGCTGCAGTGTCGCATCGTTCTTCGCCGGATTGAAGTACTTCGAGATCGCACAGATGGAGATCAAGGACGTGCGGCTTGTCTACGCGCCGGCCGAGGGAATTGGCGTATTCGGCGGCGAGACAGACAACTGGCGATGGCCCCGGCACACGGGCGACTGGAGTTTTCTGCGCGCCTACGTTGCCAGGGACGGGAAACCGGCTGTATTCTCCAAGGACAACGTTCCGTTTAAGCCGAAGCATTGGCTCAGGATCTCCCCGGAAGGCATCAAGCCGGGCGATCTGGTTTTCGTGGCAGGTTACCCGGGACGCACGCAGAGGCACCAGACCTACGCAGAGGTGAAGGAAACAACCGAGTGGAGCATGCCCCGGTCGATCCGCCTCGCGCAGCAACAGTTGGCGATTCTCGACGAGCTCTCCAAACAGGATAAGGCGCTGGCGCTGAAGGTGGCCGGGCGTGTACAAGGGTTGAACAACCGTCTTACAGATCAGAAAGGCATGCTTGAGGGACTGGTGAAGGGCGGAAGCCTCGGAATGAAACAGGCACGGGAAAAGGAACTTGAAGCCTGGATCGCCGCCGACCCGGTCCGCCAGAAGAGGTACGGCGACGTTCTCCCAGCGCTGCGTGCTCTTCAGGCAGAAAGCGAAAAAACGCGGGAACAGACCGCCACGATGATGACCCTGACCACCTCGTCCACCTACCTCGGCGCAGCCCAGACAGTCTACCGCCTCACGGTTCAGCGTCCCAAGGCGGATTTGGATCGGGAACCAGGGTTTCAGGAGCGCGACTGGCCCAGGATTCGCGAAGGGCAGGACCGCATGCAGCGCACGATGGATGCCACCGCCGACCGGGCACTACTCCGTTGGGCGCTGGGCCTTGCCGCTGCCCTGCCGGCCGAACAGCGGATCGTCGCGGTGGATCAGGCTGCCGGCCTGAGGTCCGGAATGCCTAAGGCCGACGCGGATAAGGCGATGGACGTGTTTCTACAGCGGCTGTTCGATGGCACCAGGCTCGGCGATCGCGATTTCCGCCTCAGCCTGATGGAGAAGAGCACCGCGGACCTGCTGGCGACCAAGGACCCATTTATTCTCCTGGCGGCGGCAATGGAGCCGCTTGAGGAAGCTAATCGCGAATCGGCGAAGAATCGCGGCGGAACGCAGACGCGCCTTATGCCGCGTTATATGGAAGCCTTTCTAGCGAAGGCGGGCGGCCAGGCCGCTCCGGACGCCAATGGCACTCTACGCGTGACCTATGGTCAGGTGAAGGGGGTGGATGCGAAAGACGGTCTCTATTACAAACCGCAGACCACGCTTGCCGGCATCACCGAGAAGCACACCGGCGGGGGGGATTTCGACGCGCCCAAAGTTCAGCTCAACGCCATCAACGCGCTCCGGTCGGGCAAGAAAACGCCGTATTTCGATTCTTCGCTCGGGGACGTGCCGGTCAACTTCCTGTCGACCGTGGATACAACGGGAGGAAATTCCGGATCCCCGACCCTTAACGGAAAGGGCGAGTTGGTCGGCCTCCTGTTCGATGGCACCTACGAGTCCGTCGCCTCCAACTACCTGTTCGATCCGACAACCACCCGCTCGATTCATGTAGACAGCCGGTACATGCTGTGGAACATGGCCGAGGTGGACGGCGCCGCCCGTCTGCTTCAGGAGATGTCGATTCCCGGATCTCTGCCTGGTGCGGCGGCGCGTTCCGAGTCTCACGGCACGGCAACGGGGGCTTCCGCCGCAGGGCGGTAAACCACACGGAAGTTCCTTCCGCGATGTGGCGCAGTCATGAAATCATGACCGCGAAGTCGTTTCGCGCATTCGCCAGGGGAAGAGCCGGTTCCTGGCGAGGTCACCCGTCTTATCGCAAAGGATTTACCGCTTCCCGGTCGAGAACCGCACTTCGTCCGGCAATTCGGCCGCGAGGTCCCGCCGAGCGCTTATCTTGACGCCTGTGCCCTCGCCCCCGACCAAGCCCCACCGGCCCATGCCATAGCGACTACCTGCGTCAACTCGACACCAGCCGCATAATAGTAGTAATGCACAAGCCTGTAACCATCGTGATCCTCGCCGCCGGACTCGGCACCCGCATGAAGAGCCGGCACGCCAAGGTGCTGCACCGTGCGGGCGGAAAGACTCTGCTACAGCACGTCGTCGATACCGCTCTCGCTCTCGCCCCGCCGGAGCGCATCTTCGCCGTGGTGGGGCACCAGGCCGAACAGGTGCGCCAATCCGTGGCCGGCGCCGGGATCGGCTTCATTGAGCAGACCGAACAGAAGGGCACGGGCCACGCGGTGATGATCGGCCGGGATTCCCTGGCGCACCTGGATGGCTACCTGATGGTGCTGTACGGCGATTCGCCCCTGTTGCGCGCCGATACGCTGCGCCGCCTGATCGCGCAGGAGACCGAAGGCGGGGCCGCCGGAGTTCTGATGAGCGCGCAAATGGACGACCCCACGGGCTACGGCCGCGTGATCCGCGATGGCGATTCCCGTTCAGGCGGCCTGGTCCTCGACGTGGTGGAGCAGAAGGCCGCCACCCCGGAGCAGCTCGCTATCCGCGAGGCCAATATGGGCATCTACTGCTTCCGCGCGGATCTTTTCTGGAAGCACGTCGATGAAATCCAACCCAACAACCCGGCGCGCGAATACTACCTGACCGACATGCCGGCCATCCTGACGCGCGCCGGCCACACCGTGGAGGCCATGCTGATCGATGACCCCGGCGAAGCCCTCGGCATCAACGACCGCGCGCAGCTCGCCCGCGTGGATGCCATCTTCCGCGAACGCAAGCGCAGCGACCTGATGGCGGCGGGCGTCACCTTGATCAAGCCGGAAACCATCACCATCGATTCCGCCGTCGAAATCGGCATGGACACCATCGTCGAACCGTTCGCGCAGATTCTCGGGGCTACCACGGTGGGCGAGAACTGCCGCATCGGCGCCTGCTCCATCATCCAGGATTCCCGCTTGGGCGACGATGTGGACATCGGCGCCTTCACCCTGGTCAACGCGTCCGTGCTAGAGCGCGGTGTGTCCGCTGGCCCGTACGCCCGCCTGCGCATGGGCAATCACGTGGAAGCCGGCGCCCACATCGGCAATTTCGTGGAGTTGAAGAAGACCCGCCTGCGCGCCGGCGCCAAAGCCGGCCATCTGGCGTATCTGGGCGATGCCGACATCGGCGCCAAGGTGAACATCGGCGCCGGGACCATCACCTGCAACTACGATGGCTACAAGAAGCACCCCACACAAATCGGCGAAGGGGCATTTATCGGCAGCAACTCGACGCTGGTGGCGCCGCTTGAAATCGGCGCGGGAGCATACGTGGCGGCCGGATCGGTGGTCACGCAGGACGTGCCACCGGACGCGTTGGCCATCGGCCGCGGGCATCAGGAGAATAAGCCGGAGTGGGCCATGAAGCGGCGCAAGCTGGCCAGGACGGGGGCGCCCATCCAGAGCGGAGACTGACCCTCCCTCACGGGGTGCGCTAAGCCCAATTTGTCCGAGTCGGACAAATTGGCGCCGCTAACCACTGAGTGTTTGTAGCTGGAAAGTCTACTCGTGCCGCAAAGCATCCACCGGGTCTAACCGCGCCGCGCGGCTGGCCGGCCAAATGCCGAAGAAGAGACCGACGCCGACGGAAACCGCCACCCCCGACACCGCCGCCCAAAGCGGCACGGCAGTCGGCAGATTCGGGAAAATCAGCCCGGCGGCGCGCGAGATGCTCCACCCGAGC
>JANYJN010000672.1 GCA_025358475.1 Candidatus Solibacter sp. | reverse complement strand
TTCCGCTCCGCGCTGGTGGCCGATAATTTGCGGCAGATGGGGTACACGCAGGCGATCTCGCTGGATGGCGGATGGCACGCGCTGAAGGACTCCGGGCTGGAGATAGAGAAATAGGCTACCGGCCCAGCCGCAATGCCTCCGCCGTCTGGTTCATGACGCGATCCGCCGTGAGCAATGCCCACCCTGACAGGGCTGCCGACGCCAGCAGGTGGAGGTCGATCCAACCCAAGCCCGTGCCCCACAGCCGGTGGATCTCCAACAGGTGATGGACCTCAGCCTCGCTGGCCACTCGCGCTTGCGGTAAGGCCGCGAGATCGGCGAGGGTTACGGCACGATTTCTGACATTGCCAGCGGCAATCTCCCCAATCACAAACGGGTGGATACCGGCGAGCCCATCGTCGAGTAATTGGACCAGGGCGGGGTGCGGCGAGCGGAAGTGATTGGCCCAGACGGAGGTAACGACCAGCGTCATCGAGTGTTACCAGGGCGGCGCCGTTGACCGGCCTCGAAGTCGGGCATGGTACCGCCCAGGGCGGCAAGGCGGCGAGCGGCGCCGCGGGAAATCAGTTCGCGGAGCGCAGCGTGAATCAGAGCGGTCTTCTCCTCAATGCCGGTGTAGTCCCGGGCTTTCCGGATGAGCTCATCGTCCAGATTCAAGGTAGTCCTCATATGCATCAGTATAGATGATAGATGCAGACCTTGGGCGTCACTTTCCAGAGCGTTCCGTGCTGGCAATTCCGCCACCCGTGTAGCATTCTGCCCCACTCACTACCGCCACCAGCTACAATACTTTCAGGTCTGAATAGTAATGATGCCGCGGCGTCTCGCCCGGAAGCTGATGCTCTCGATCACCGTCATCGTGATCATTGTGGCGGCGGTTTCCGGACTCGTCAATGTTAGCACCGAAGAGCAGCAACTCCTGAACACCATGATCCTTGGCGCGGATCAACTGTCCAAGAGCATCACCAGCGCGACGTGGCACGTCATGTTGGACGACCATCGCGAGGCTGCCTACCAGGTGATGGAGACCATCGCGCTCAAACAGGGGATCGACCGCATACGCATGTTCAATCGGGCGGGGCAAGTGATGTTCTCCACCAACCCGGAGGACCGGACCAGCGCCACGGAGGCCCTGCCGGAGAGCAGTCATTCCGACCTGCCTTCGCAAGTGCGCATTTTCCGCGGGGCCAATGGCGGCCGCCGCCTCGCCATGTCCACATCCATTTACAACGAGCCCTCGTGCAGCCAGGCGCAGTGCCACGCGCATCCGGCGGAGATGAAAGTGCTCGGCGTGTTGGACCTGCGTCTCAATCTGGAAAGCGTGGACCACGAAGTGGCCGCCATGAAGTTCCGGGTCCTGCTGGTGACCGCGGTGGAAGTCACGCTGATCAGCCTGTTCATCATATTCTTTACCCGACGATTCCTCAGCCGGCCGATCGACAAGCTGATCGAAGGCACGAAGGCGGTGAGCCAGATGGAACTCGACAAGCCGCTGGACATCGTGGGCAGCAGTGAGGAACTCGACGAGCTGGCGCGCTCTTTCGACGTGATGCGCGACCGCTTGCGGACGGCGCGCGGCGAGATCAACCAGTTCACGCAGAACCTGGAGACCAAGGTGGAAGAGCGCACACAGCAGCTCAAGGCCGCACAAAAGAAATTACTGCAAAGCGACCGCCTGGCCTCGCTCGGGGAGTTGTCAGCCAGCGTGGCACACGAAATCAACAACCCGGTCTCGGGGGTGCTGAACCTTTCCATGCTCTTGCAGCGCATGCTGAAAGACGATGGCATCCCGCAAAATCGCATCCCCGAATTTCGCAAGTATCTGGGCCAGGTAACCAGTGAGACCGCCCGCGTGGGACGCATTGTGAGCGATCTACTGGCATTTTCGCGGCGCGGCAAGCCGCAGCGGGCGCCGGCCGATCTCAACCGGATCCTGCGCATGACGCTCTCCCTGGTGGAACACAAAATGAAGCTGAGTAACGTGGTGGTAGAGACCACGTTGTGCGACGATCTTCCGGCGGCGCCGTGCGACACGTCGCAGATCCAGCAGGTGGTGCTCAACCTGGTACTGAACGCGGGCGAGGCGACGCAGAGCAAGACGGAAAGGCGTGTGACGGTATCCACCGCCAAGGGGGACGGTGTGGTACTGCTACATGTCTCCGACAACGGCGAAGGCATCCTGCCGGAGAATCTGGCCAAAATTTTCAACCCGTTCTTCACCACCAAGCCGGAGGGCAAGGGCGTGGGACTGGGCCTGGCGGTGTCGTACGGAATTATCGAGGCTCACGGCGGCGATATCGAGGTCAAGAGCGTGGTGGGAGAGGGGACGACGTTTACCGTATCACTGCCGCTGGTGCCGCCGGCCGCGCGGACGGAGCCGCCGCCGGCGGTTCTGGCGCGCCGGGAATGAAGTATCTGTATGTGGCCGCGACCGAAGAGGTGGAGCGCGAGGCGCTGGCGGCCGTGACCGGCCGGGTGGCGGCGGAATTCGCTTATCCGGTGCGCGGCCTGGAACTGGGCAGCGTGGAGTTCGCGTTCGACGCAGAGCGCCGGCAGTACGGCTCCATCCCGGTGCTCGACATGCTGCTGCGGCGGTGCCCGCCTGACGCCGTCAAGTTGCTGGCGGTGACGGAGCGGGATCTGTTCATCCCGGTGCTCACCTTCGTCTTCGGACAGGCGCAACTGGGCGGGCGGGTGGGGGTGCTATCCTTCGCCCGGCTTCGGCAGGAGTTCTATGGGATGGCGGCCAACCGCGAGATTTTTCTGGAGCGGGCTTATAAAGAAGCTCTCCACGAGACCGGCCATTTGTTCGGGCTGGTGCACTGCGCGGAGCCGAGGTGCGCGATGTCGCTTTCCACCACGGTCCGGCAGATCGATTTGAAGGACGACGCATTCTGCGCTGCCTGCGGGGCGCGGTGGCGGCGTCACCCCGAGGGAACCGAAGTATGAAGACTCACTGGCAGATTCTGGTTGTGGACGACGAGGAAGTGATGTGCGAATCGCTGGCCGCCTGGCTGCGCGAGGACGGGTACGTGGTGGACACGGCGCCTTCCGGCCGCGATGCGGTGGAGAAGGCGCGGCTGCGCGACTATGCCATCTACTTCGTCGACCTGAAAATGCCCGGCGGCATGGATGGCATCGAAACCATGATGCAGATACGGCGCCTGCACCCGGAGGCCTCCATCATCATCATCACGGCCTATGCCACGGTGGACACGGCGATCACCGCCATGAAAGAAGGCGCGCAGGAGTACATCGTCAAGCCGTGCAACCCGGAGGAAATCTCGCTGCTGGTCAACCGGATTGTCAAAGTGAAGAACCTGCAGCGCGAGAACACCATCCTACGCAAGAAATTGACGCGCCAGTACTCGGTGCATGACGTGGTGAGCAAGAATCCGCGGATGCGCGAGATCATGGCGCTGTGCGGCGAAATTGCCAGCCTGCGCAGCACGGTCCTGATTCAGGGCGAGAGCGGAACCGGCAAGGAATTGGTGGCACGGGCCATCCACAACGCCGGGGACAGGGCGTCGAAGCCTTTCGTGGCGGTGAGCTGTGCGGCGCTGGCGGAGACGCTGCTGGAGAGCGAGTTTTTCGGCCACGAGAAAGGCTCTTTCACCGGCGCCAACCAGCAGAAGCGCGGCAAGTTCGAAATGGCCGACACCGGCACCATCTTCCTGGATGAGATCGGCGACATCTCGCCCAAGCTGCAGGTGGACCTGCTACGAGTCCTGCAAAATCGCAGCTTTTACCGCGTGGGCGGCAGTGTTGAGGTGAAGGTGGATGTGCGCGTGGTGGCGGCGACGCACGTGAATCTGCGGCAGGCGGTGGCGGAAGGCAAGTTCCGCGACGACCTCTACTATCGTTTGAACGTGATTGAGATTCGGATTCCGCCGCTGCGCGAGCGGCGCGAGGACATTCCGCTGCTGGCCCATCATTTCGTGGAACGCCTCTCCCACGAGTTGGCCAAAGACGTAAGCGATGTCGGCGAGGGAGCGCTGCGCCTCCTAATGGACCACAGCTGGCCCGGCAACGTGCGCGAACTGGAGAACGCGGTGGAGCGCGCGATGGTGACTTGCCGCGGGCCCGTGTTGACCGAGAAGGACTTCGAGTTCCTGGCCCAGACCGCGGCGCCCGCCCCGATTTGGGCGGTCCCCGCCGGCATGACGATGGAGGGCATGGAGAAAGTGCTGATCGCCGCCACCATCCAACGGACGCAGGGCAATATCAAAGAGGCGGCGTCCGTATTGGGGATTGACCGCTCCACGCTGTACGAAAAGATCAAGAAGTACGAGATCGCGCGATAGGCAGCGGGTCTGCATAGAGCATCAACGCGGATACGCGCCCACAATCTTTTTCACCAGCCCGTGAAACTGGTGGAACCAGGGTGTGCCGTCCAGGAACATAAAGGGGCACTCGCCCGCGATGGTGCGGATCCCGTTGGCCTCGCAGACCTGTAGGCCGCTGGCGGTGAGGGCGCCCTGGGTGGCGCCGCGGTAGAACCAAACCCGCTTGATGCCCGCTTCCACGCACTCTTGCACCAGCAGGTTGGTCACGGCGGGGGACGTCATCAACAGGACGCTATCGACGGGTGGCTGGATGTCCCGTAAGTGGGCGAAACAGGGGACGCCCTCAATCTCCGCGGCTTCGGGGTGCACAGGCACCGGGTGGTAGTGGCGTGTCTGGAATTCGCGGAAGAGCGCGCGCGAGAAGTCTTTCGGATGGCGCGACACGCCGACGAACGCAAAACGTTTTTGCGCCAGGAAGTCCCGAATGTCCTCCAAACGTGTCATATCGGATGGCAACCTCTTTTTATAGTGTAGCGTGGAGCGGCGCCGTGGTTAGTCCTGGTGACATGGCAGGGGCGACCGGCAGCGATCTATTCGGTCCACGGGTTGATGAGGTCTATGCTGCAATCCTGGAAATCGGTGATATTTCGGGTTGCCACGGATGCACGATGGGAGCGCGCAATGGCAGCAATCATGCCATCAAACTGCGATATCGGGCGGCCGGCCGCCTCTCGTGTAGCCACGATTCCGGCAAACGCGCGAGCGGCATCCTCATCGAAGGGCAGGATACGGTCTTCAAACTCCTCGGCGAACATCTTCTCGACGGCCGCCAACAATCGCATCCGGCGCCTGCCCGCCGGCAGCGTCGCTACGCCGTACAGGACTTCCGCCTGAGTGATCGCCGTCGTGAACACGGACGAGGGTTCCTGGGCTGCGAGCCAGTCTAGCACTGCCGGGGAAGGCAGGGGCTTGAGCGCTTCGGAGAGCACGTTGGTGTCGAGTACAATCACTTGGCGAGGTTGGGCGGACGCCGAACAGCTTCACGCCGCGGGAGAGCGAGGTCCACGCCGCCAAAGGGGTCGATGTGCCGGCGGATCGATTCGGCGAGATTGAGCCGGGGAAGGCGTTTCGCTATCAGCCCGGTCTTCAGGATCTCGCGCGCCTCTTCTTCCATGGATCTGCCGTGACTGGCTGCCCGCAGGCGCAGTTTCGTTTTAACCGTGTCATCCAGGCGCCGTATGGTAATGCTCGCCATACATCAATGATATCACTGCAATCACTGACGAACTCGTGGCCGCGGGGACAATGAACCCATGCACTGCTAAAACAGTAGTATGCGCTTCTGTGCCGTACTTCTCGCCGCCGCTCTCCCGATGCTGGCGGCCGACGCCCCGCTGGGAATTCTGGAAGCCGCCAGGAAAGGCATGACGAGGGAACTCGGAACGCTCCTGCTCAAAGGCGCCGATCTGGAAGCCAGGGACAGGGAAGGCCGAACGCCGCTCATGCTGGCCGCCCAATACGGCCGTACCGCCACCGTGCGCCTGCTGCTGGACAAAGGCGCCAAACCCGGCGTCCGCGACACCCACGGCTGGAACGCCTACATGCTGGCCCTGCTCGCGCCCTCAGGCGGCGTGATCCACACCAAGCACGACGCCGTCCTCAAACTCCTGCCGCAACCCAAACGCTTCCGCCTCGCCATCACCGCCAGTTGGACTCCGGGACAAGCGCTCTTCAGCTCCTGCTTCATGCGCCCCGAGGAGATGACGCAACACATGCGAGAGATTCACCCCGACGGTATGGTGATCGAAGCCTTTCGCCACTTCGCCGCGACTTCGGGCCGCGACTTCGTAGCCGTCGTATCCGCCGACGCGCGCGGCAACTCCGAGATTTCCGAGAGGCCGGCACCCCAGGACGTCGACGCCGTCCTGACCCTGCAAGTGGAACCCGGTGCGACCTGTGTCCAACAGGTGGATCAGCTCAGCATGCGGATCCAGGCCACTTTGAACCGCGCGCAAGACCAGGCGCCGGTGCTCGAAAGGAGCTTCGGCGGCGACGGCCTAAAGACCGGCATGCGCGGACAGGCGGCGACCAACGCGAACCAGCACGCCCCGCTGTACCAATTTTGGGCGAAGTCGCAGGTGGGGCCTGTGTATTGGGCCGTACTTACCGCGCTGCTGATGGACTGATACAATCGCCACACCATGACCGCATCCGCCGCCAAAGATTCTCGCCAGGCACTGGGCCGCAATCCCGACCGTCTCACGCTGGAAGAACGCACTGCCCTGGCCGGCAAAATAGTCGCGCTCGAAGTCTACTCGCCCGCCACGCTTCCCTTGCGGCGCATCGAAGCCATTGGCGATTCCATCGATGCGTGCATCGGCATGTTACAGGAGCGCGGGCTGGATCCGCGGCGCTTCGAGTACTCCCCGCTCGGCCCAGCTTACTGAAGGCTCGCCCGCGGCAGGGCGAACGAACCCGTGTCTTATGGAACGGGGATAGCGTCTTCCGATGTGAAGGGGGAGGCCGGCAATCCGCCGGAGTTAAAGAGATTGACTACCGGCGCATTTGCCCACCCGTAACGGACGTACTTCGGCTCGGCGACGCTTGGATTGGCGATCAGGACGGTCTTGCCGTCAATGCGGGCGGCCGCGGTCACGAAGCGGCCATCGTCTCCGGCAATCTCAAACCCTTGCAGAGGGCCCGCTTTGGCCACCAGCCCATTCGCCGTGTGATCGAACCAGACGCGGACACCTTCACCCTCGGGCGTTGCCTGGCGAAACAGCGGGCCGGAATACTCCACGCTTTCGCCATAGGCCAAAGCGCGCGCAGCCAGCGCGAGGCGCGCGCCCACCGTCTGTTTGTCGGCCGGATGGACATTGTCCGGGTCGCCGATATCGGCGGTCGCCACCATGGCTGTATTGGCTACCGACAGGCTGCGGCGTTGTGCCTCGCGGATGATGGCCCAATCTTCCGTTCGGTCCGACGTGAAGCTGGAGATTTGCACGAAGAGAAACGGAAAATTTCCCTGATGCCATTGCGCGCGCCAGTCGGCGATCAGTGCCGGAAAGAGTTTGGCGTACATGGGGGCGAAAGTCAGCCGGCTATTGGATTCGCCCTGATACCAGATGACGCCTTTGATGGTGTACGCGGTTTGGGGGGCGACCATTCCGTTGAACAACGCGGCGGGAGCCCAGGACGCGGGTTCGGGGTGCCACGGGTGTTTAGGCGGCGCCTGTCCCGTTTGGCGAGCGGCCAGATCTTCGCGTTTTTCCTTCGCCAGGATCGCCGTCATTTCGCCTTGTGTCCGCATCATGTGAGCGCGCGTGGCGAAGACGGGCATGAGGGCCGCATCGGCGGAGATGGCCTGCAGACTCATCCATACTTCGGCCACGGTGCCGCCCCAGGTGGCATCGATGAGTCCGATGGGGACGTGCTCGCGCTCGGCTAGTTCGCGTCCGAAGAAGTAGGCGACAGCCGAAAACTCGGCGGCCGTTTCGGGAGAGCAGACAGTCCATGAGGTGTCGCTATTCCGCAGGGGGAAGTCCGCGGCCTTGTGGGGGATGTGGAGCAGGCGCATCCGCGGCTGGGAGGCGTGGGCGATCTCCGCCGCCGAGTCTTTCAGGGGCGCGTTGCCAAAGCCTTTCAGCGGCATTTCCATATTGGACTGGCCCGATGCGAACCAAACATCGCCGATCAGGACATCTTCCAAAACGATCTGGTTGCCGCCGGTTACGGTGAGCTGGTAGGGCCCGCCGGCAGTTTCGGGAGGCAGGAACACGCTCCAATTCCCCAAACTATCGCCGGCGGTAGACCGGCTGATTCCATGCAGTGTGACCGAGACCTTCTCTTCGGGCGCCGACCACCCCCAAATGTGAATTGGCCTTTCGCGCTGCAACACCATATGGCTGCTGAGAATGCCAGGCAATCTGGCTTCGCTGTTTCCGCTGCGGGGGTAACAGACCAGTAGAAGGGCGAGGGCGAGAATGCGAAGCGTAGGATGGGTGGGCATAAGTACATTCTCACTCAACCAGCACCCTGGATGAGGGACGATGATGGCATTTGCGGGTGGGGCAGACGCTCATTTTCACCCACATTTCAGACCCCA
This sequence comes from Candidatus Solibacter sp., assembly GCA_025358475.1. GTDB lineage: Bacteria > Acidobacteriota > Terriglobia > Bryobacterales > Bryobacteraceae > Solibacter. The sequence goes on along the minus strand of JANYJN010000672.1, from coordinate 4,140 downwards.
TTGTATGTTGAGTATTCCAACACGTGTTGATTCTCCACGCCTTCCACGCTGGCCCACCGATTGCACTTCTTCCTCTATTCAGCTCTATTTAATGCCGGCCTGCGCGAATTCACGCAGGCGGGGCTATTGCAAAGCAAAGGACGCCACCTATGACGCTCGCCGCAATCGAACCGACCACCGAGTACCTACGCGCCCTGCCGGGCGATGATGTCCGGCAGATTCTATGGCGCTTCGCCGACCGTTACGACCTGCAAATGCTGGTGCAATCCGTCCGCGCCGTGGCGCGGGGACCGGTGGCCCGCCTGGTGGCTTCGGGGGCCCGCAACACCCATGAGTGGACGCCCGACAAACAGGCGCTGCTTCAGGCTTTCGACGAATCCGGCATCACCGGCGTGTTCATGGACCCGGCCCAGGGCGGTTTCATTGAGGGGCCGAAGAACCTGGCGCTGGCCCTGGTAGCCTTCGAACTGGCCTGGGTGGATGCCGGCGCCGCCACCGGCAGCCTGGCCGGCTGCCTGGCCCTCTCGCCGATCCACGAGCGCGGAACCCAGGCACAGCGCGACCGTTACATGGCACTCGCCGCCCCGCCCCAGCCCGGGGAAGACCGCAAGCCCTGGCGCGGCGCCTTCTGCCTCACCGAACCCATTCCCTATGTGGGCGTGGAAACCGGCATGCTGGGCGGCAAGGTCCGGGTGAGCGAATGGGCGGAGGGCACGGAGCCCATGCTGCGCGTCGAAAAGCGCGGCCGCTTCATCACCAACATGGGTTTCGCCAACTTCGTGACTGCCGCCGTGGAATCGGACGACCCGCGCATCAAAGGCACCTGCATGGTCATCTTGGAAGAAAGTGACCCCGGCACCTTCGACCGCGGCACCCCTACCCGAAAACTGGTCCACCAGCTCTCTTCCACGCGCGACCCCATCTTCGCCCTTACCGTCCCGGCCAACCGCATCATCGGCGGCTACACGGTGGAGGACGGCGTCATCGTGCCCAAGTACAGCCACGGCCAGGTGATTGAGGCGGTTTTCCGCCGCACCCGCGTCACCGTGGCCATCATGACTTCGGCCAAACTGTTGAGCGCCGTGGAACCGGTGATCCGCTATCACCGCAATCGCTTCCGCGGCGGAACCATCGCCACGCCCGGCTCGCCGCGCTACGAATTGGGGCTGCAACTCAAGCAAGACGTGGTCCACCGCCTGGTGGATATCTGGGCAACCGGCGAAGCCAGTGCCGCCCTCGGGTTCGAAGCCGCGCGCCTGTTCGACCAACTCGATCCGCTAGAGGCGCAGAAGGCCGATATCATGGCGGCGCGCGGCCTCACCGGCGGCTCTTCGCTGATGAAGGCCATGCGCCAGGTACAGAAGGGCGCCATCGAGTTCCTGCACGGCAAGCGTGCCGACCTGGCGGAAGACCTGCTGGTGCGATACGCCATCCTGGACAGTGTGGCGAACGTGCTCTGCCCCGCCTGCAAGCTGTGGAACACCGGCCACGGCGCGCAAATGATGCGCGAAGCCGTCAGCCTGATGGGCGGCTATGGCATCACCGAGGACTGCCCCGGATTCCTCGGCCACAAATGGATGGACGCGCAGCTCGAAGCCACCTACGAAGGTCCCGAAGCCGTGCAGCGGCGCCAGCTCAGCGTCACCATGACCGACGAGCTGTTCCTGACCCAGTTCCGCGGGTGGATTCGCGAGATGCGCACCATCGCCAACGACCGGCCGGAGACCGGCGCCTGCGCGCTGGCCACCGCCATGCAGCTCTGGCTGTGGAGCCTCAACCACCTGCAAAAGGCTACCGACGCCGATGGCGGCAAGCTCTATCAGGGTTCGCGGCAAGGCGTGACCTTCCCGCTGGCTGACGCGCTCTGCTGGCTGCTGGCTTCGCGCTGCCAGATTCTGGACCTGCTGGAATTGGAAAAGCGCGGCCCCGAGGTTCCCACCGTGGCCGAAGGCCTCCCGGGACTGGATGCCTTCCTCACCGACCTCTGCCACGTGCAATCCGCCCATGCCGCCGGTGAAGTGGGCCGCATCTGCGCCGAACTGGTCCACGGCTACAACCGGCACCCCGCCTGGGATACCGAAGGCTGCGCCTCCTGCTACCAGGCGGACGACCTGGAGTCCATGGAAGCCTGGATCCCCGGAATCGCCAGCGTGGCGCGCGGCTATACCGACGTCATCGAGAGCTCCGGCGCGCACGCCAGTAAGGCCGGCCCGTGCGTGCGCTCTCATGGACTGGAACAGTTCGCCGCCCTGCGCCTGCGCATGGATGGCTGCCTCACCGGGTCGCAACTGGCCAAGGATCGCGCCGCCGACGCCCTCACTAAGGTCATGATTCCCGAAGCCTTGGATTATCCCGCATGAGCGGTCAGGCAATAGACCGCCAGAAGATGGACGTGGACATCGTGTGTGTCGGCTTCGGCCCCGCCACGGCCGGTTTCCTGACGACGCTTTCCCGGCAGTTGGTGAACCCGGACGGCACGCCCGCCATCGAAAGCCCCAGCAACCCGGGGCTGCCCTTGCAAGTTGTGTGCTACGAGCGCGCCGACGACGTAAGCTTCGGCGTCTCTGGCGTGGTGACGCGCGCCCGCGGCATCCGCGCCAGCTTGCCCGATCTGGATCCCAGCCAGATCCCCATGGCGGTCACCGTCAAACAGGAGAAGGTGGCTTACCTGCTGGACCCCCACGATGCCAGCCGCCGCTCCGCCACCATGCACTTCGGCGACGGACTGATTCGCTCCTTGGGCATGGCCACGGAGCACGCCGTGGAGTTGCCCTACATCCCGCCCTTCCTGCATAAGGAAGGCGGCCTGGTGATGTCACTGGGGCAGTTTCTGCAGCACATTGGCACGGACCTAATGAGCAGCGGCGCGGTCCAGGTGTGGCCCGGAATGCCGGTACAGGAAGCGCTGATCGATGGCGAAGGCGTGGCCGGAATCCGCCTGACCGATCAAGGCGTCGATAAAGACGGCAACCCCGAGTCCACGTTCATGCCGGGCATGGACGTGCACGCCGCGCTGACGGTGGTGGGCGATGGGCCGGTGGGCGCGGTGGGGCGCCAGCTCGATACCGTTTTCGGACTGCCCGAAGGGCACCACCAACGCGAGTGGGCGGTGGGCATGAAGATGGTGGTGGATCTGCCCGAGCCCGCCCCAGGGGTCAGCCCGCTGGAACCCGGCACGGTCTTTCACACCTTCGGCTATCCGGAGCCGGAGATCTTCGGCTTCTTCTACGTGCATCCCGGCCGCGTCGCCACGGTGGGGATCTTCGTCCCTTCCTGGTTCGGGAGTCCGGTGCGGACCTGTTACCGCTACCTGCAACACTACATGCTGCACCCCTACCTCTGGCGGTATCTGAAGGGGGCCAAGCTGCGCAGTTGGGGCGCCAAATCGCTCCAGGAATCCGGCCTGCGCGGCGAGCCGTTCCTGGCGGGTGAGGGCTACGCGCGGATCGGCGAATGCTCCGGCAGCACCAACGTGCTGACCGGCAGCGGGGTCGACGAAGCCTGGACCACCGGCGTCCAACTCGCCGACGCGGTGCTGGAGTTGCTCAAGGCGGGCAAGCCGCTTTCCAAGGCAAACCTCAACGCTACCTATGTGGCCAGGCGGCGCGCCAGTTGGGTGGCGGAGGAAGGCAAGGTCGCCGAAAAGGCGCGCGACGGCTTCCACCGCGGCATGATCCCCGGCCTCGTGGGGATGGCCCTGGCGGGCTTCACTGAGGGCCGGCACTCGCTGAGCGGCGAGCCCAAGCTGATGCCCAGCCCCGAGGAGTATTACCGCGAGAAGATCCCCGCCGGCGAACTGGCGAAGATCATGGAAGACTGCCACGCGCGCGGCGTGAGCTGCCACAATTCCCTGATGGACCGCGTCGGGTGGCCGGCCATTCCGTACGACGGCCAGTTACTGGTGTCGCACCAGGATGCCCTGCTGATGGGCGGCAAGGTGCAGGCGACCGCCGGCTACGCCGACCATGTACGATTTATCTACCCGGATTTTTGCGAGCGCTGCGTCGCCAAGATGTGCATCGAGATGTGCTCCGGTCAGGCGATCACGGCGGGCGCCGGCGGAGTTCCGGCTTTCGATCGCGAAAAGTGCATCCACTGCGGCGCGTGCATCTGGAACTGCGGGACGCCGTTGGATGAGGA
>JANYJN010000212.1 GCA_025358475.1 Candidatus Solibacter sp. | reverse complement strand
TCGGCAAGATCCTGCCATTGTCCACTGGCATCGATCAGGCAGAAGCCAGGCGCGCGGCGCAGTGGGCCGGCGGCAAACAGGGCAGCGCCGCAAAGCAGTGTGGCTACGATTTGTTTCATCACAATTTCACCTTAACACGCGTCTTCAGCCCACCATTTTCTTGAGCGATTCTTCGTACGGCGCACGCGCCACGCCGTTTTCGGTGATGATGGCGGTGACGTAGCGGGCGGGCGTCACGTCGAAGGCCGGATTCTGCACGGCGGTGCCTTCCGGCGCCACCAGGTGACCGAAAACGTGCGTTACCTCGGCCGCCGCACGCTGTTCGATCGGGATCTGCTCACCGGATGCCAGCGTGAGATCGAGCGTCGAAACCGGCGCGGCGACGAAGAACGGCACGCCGTTTTCCTTGGCCAGCACGGCCACCGGGTAGGTGCCGATCTTGTTGGCGACGTCGCCGTTGCCTGCGATGCGGTCCGCCCCCACCACCACGCAGCCGATGCGGCCCGACTTCATGAAGTGGCCCGCCATGTTGTCGGTGATCAGGGTGACCGGGATGCCATCCTGCTGGAGTTCCCACACGGTGAGGCGCGCGCCCTGCAGAAAGGGGCGCGTTTCGTCGGCGAAGACATCAATCTGCTTGCCGCTCTCGCGCGCGGCACGAATCACGCCCAGCGCGGTGCCGTACCCGGCGGTGGCCAGCGCACCGGCATTGCAGTGCGTCAGCACCGTCTTGTGGTCCGGTACCAGCGCCGCGCCGTGGCGCCCAATGGCGCGGTTGATGGCGATATCCTCCTCGCGTACCAGTTGGGCTTCCCGGATCAGCCGCTCGCGGATCTCGGCCAGAGGCTTGCCGCGCAGCGTGGTGTACAGGCGCTTCATCCGGCCGATGGCCCAGAACAGATTCACCGCCGTGGGGCGCGTCCTGGCGAGCGTCTCACAGATTGCCTCCACCTGGCCATCCAGATCCGTTTCGCTTGCGTACTGCACGCCGATGGCGACCCCCATGGCGGCGGCCACCCCGATGGCCGGCGCGCCCCGGATGATCATGTCGCGGATGGCAGTGGCCACCTCCTGGTAATTCCGGCAGGTCACGTATTCTTCGTGCAGCGGCAGGCGTGTCTGGTCGATCATGACCACGCCCCGCGGGGTCCATTCGATTGTTTCTACCATGTGTGGGCTTACTCCCAGACTATCACTGCGGCCCGGCGCTCTTGTGGGGGTCCGCCGCGCAGGCTGCCCGGCGCGAACCGGAGGGGGCGGAGAGCCCGGAGGGCGACAGATAGTAGCCCACGGCGCACAGCCGTGGGTAGCCGGCGGTGGCGTTTGCCAGCCCCGGAACGGGGCGCAAGAAGGGTCCGGCTGGCCGGTTCTTCCGCCCCTTCCCGGGGCTGAGGCGGGAACGCCGTTCTCCCAGGGCATCCCAGTGCTGACGCACTGGGCTACTATCTTTCGCCCTACGGGCTGGGCCGCGCGAAAGCGTTCGCGTGTGGGGCAGAGTGGCAAGCTGCCCCACATGAAAAGAACATGTCTACACGGTCGAAGACTACGGGCTGAGCTGCGCGAAAATCGTCGCGCGAAGAACCTGAAGGACAGTAGTGCATCACGCCAGCGGTCCTGTTTTGTCAGAGTCTGACAAATTCCGCCTGGCGGCCTACCCTGGCAAGCCCTTGGCCATCAGCAACAGCACGAACTGAAACGCGTTGTAGGAGGCGTGCATCCCAGCGGCGGCTTTGGTGGATCCGGTGACCTGCCGCATCCAACCGAACGCGACGCCGGACAGCGAAATCAATAGCACGTGGCGCCAGGACTTGCCGTACTCCTGAAAATGGAGCAGGCCGAAGGGTAGGGCAGTGGCCACAATGCCGGCTGCGGCGCCCAAACTGCGCACCAGCAGAGGCTGCACGAACCCACGGAACAGAAGCTCTTCACAAACCGGGGCCACGATGCTGCCGAAGATCGCCACCAGCACCAGCGAAGTCGGGTCCTTCAGCAGTTCCGTCAGGGGATTCTCGATTCGCGGAATTCGAATCAACACGCCGAGCAGCATTACCGCCAAGGCGAGGCTCACTCCGGCGGTCATAACAGAGAAGAGCGGCAGGCGTGGCGTGACCCAGCCGAGCGAGAGCCAGAACGGTCGAGCGTATTGCACGCGGAAGAGAGCCACCAGCACGCCGGAGAGCAGCGCGTAGAAGACGAACTGCGCGGCCAGCAGTTCCCAGGTTCTCACGGCGGGATGGAGCTGAAAGATCCAGAACACCGCCTTCACCACGCCAAGACCGAGCAGCAGGCAGGGAAGCGTGAGGCCGGCGAAAATCAGCAGGTCGCCGTAGCTCCAAAAGGGGTCGCGTTCCGGCGGCGGCGCCAGCGGCTCCAGCGGCTCGGGTGGCTCGGGCGGCGCCGGCTCTTCCCACCCTTCCATCATGAATGTTTCTCGATCAGCGCGGCCGCCAGCAGCGGGATCATCAGCTCGTGATGCCCCGTGATGGCGTAGCCCTTGCCGCCGGACCCGGCGTGCGGCCGCTCCACCACATTGACCCGCGGCCGGTAGTGCTGCAGGAAATCGAAATTCGCGGTGGTAAACCCGGCCAGCGGATGCCCTAGATTGCGCACCGCGGAGACGGCCTTGAGGAAGACCTCGGGGAGAAGCACGGCGGAGCCGAGGTTGAGATAAATGCCGCCCTGGTGGAGGTCTGTGACCAGGCTGCAGAAAAGACGGAAGTCGCGATGGGTGGCGCTGCCGATAGCCGCGGGGTCCGCCGCCGGGTGGGTGTGCGGGGTATCGGTGCCGATGGCGACGTGAACGGTGACGGGAACGCGGGCGCGGTACGCGTTGAGGAGCAGGCTATATTCCGGAGTCCGAAGGCGGTCGCCACGCTGGGCGTTGCCAAATCGGTCGAGCGCGCGCCCCAGCGCTTCCCCCATGCCGACGCCGTCGCGGACGCCTTCGACGATGGCGTGGTTCATCTCGCGCCCGGTCTCTTCGGCGGCGCCGAAGCGCCCGTCGGGAAGAACCGCCTCGACGTCCTCGCTGGTGTGACCGGCGAGAGCGATCTCGAAATCGTGAATCGCCGTCGACCCGTTGAGCGCGAAGCCCGTGGCATAACCGCGGCGCATGAGATCGAGCAGCACCGGCGCCAGGCCGCACTTGACAACGTGCCCGCCCAGGCCCCACAGGATCGCCCGTTTTTGCCGGCGCGCGTCCGCCAGCGCATCCACTACGGCGCGAAAGCTATCGGCGGCCAGAAGGTGCGGCAGCGAATCCAACAGGCCCGCAACGCCGGACCCGGGCTGGTACGCCGCGGCGAAATCGGCCACCTTCACCTTGCCGCCGCGCTCCTCAAGACTGATCGTCTTCAAGTTGGCGAAATCCAGCGGTTGTTGCGAGTAGCGGCTCATGGGAGCACCTCGGAAGGCCGACGTGGCGCAGGCACTCGTGCCTGCCGGGGCAATGCCCCGAAATTGGTGGGGCGGACCCCCTTGTCCGGGGCCGACGCCCCCGTCGGCCTGCTGGTACCCTGCAGGATGCTTACCCAATTGTGCCGGCAGCGGGACGAGGGCGTCCCGCGCGGACCAGGGGGTCCGCCCCACCAATGCACGCTCATTTGAGTACCTTGCGCAACGCTTCGCCGGTGTAGCTTTTCTTGTGCCTGGCCACCTGCTCGGGAGTACCGGCGACCACGATGCGTCCGCCGTACTCACCGCCATCGGGCCCCAGGTCGATGATCCAATCCGCCGTCTTCATCACATCCAGATTATGCTCAATCACCACCACCGTGTTGCCTAGGTCCACCAGGCGCTGCAAGACGTCGAGCAGTTTGCGGACATCGTCGAAGTGCAGGCCCGTGGTGGGCTCGTCCAGCAGGTAGAAGGTGCGGCCGGTCTGGCGCTTGCTCAGCTCCTTGGCCAGCTTGATGCGCTGCGCCTCGCCGCCGGAAAGCGTGGTGGCGGATTGGCCGAGGTGGACGTAGCCCAGGCCCACGTCATGCAGCGTCTGCAGCTTGATGCGGATTTGCGGCATGTTCTCCATCAGTGGCAAGGCTTCCTCGACGGTGGCTTCCAGCAGGTCGGCGATGGAGTAGCCCTTGAACTTCACCTGCAGGGTTTCGCGATTGTAGCGCCGCCCGCGGCATAGATCGCAGGTAACGTAAACATCGGGCAGAAAGTTCATCTCGATGCGTTTGAGCCCGTCGCCCTGGCATGCCTCGCAGCGGCCGCCCTTCACGTTGAAACTGAAGCGTCCCGGTTTGTAGCCGCGCTCGCGCGATTCGGGCAGCATGGCGTAGAGATCGCGGATGGGCGTGAAGAGGCCGGTGTAAGTTGCGGGATTGGAGCGCGGTGTACGGCCGATGGCGGCCTGGTCGATGCGGATCACCTTGTCCAGCAACTCGATGCCCTCAATGCTCGCGTGGGCGCCCGGCTCTTCGTGCGAGCCGTAGACCTCTTTGGCCAGCGCGCGGTAGAGGATTTCATTGATCAAGGTGGATTTTCCGCTGCCGGAAACACCGGTGACCACGGTCAGCAGGCCGAGGGGGATTTCGGCATCCACGTCTTTCAAATTGTGCTGGCTCGCGCCGCGGATGACGAGTCTCTTGCCGTTGCCCTTACGGCGCGACTTGGGAACGGGAATGCTTAACGCGCCGGAAAGATACCGCCCGGTGAGCGATGCCGGGTTGCGCTCGATTTCAGCGGGGGTGCCGCTGGCCACCAACTCGCCGCCCAGGCGTCCCGCGCCGGGCCCCAGATCGATGACGTAATCCGCGCGCTCGATGGTTTCGGCGTCGTGCTCCACCACCAGGACGGTATTCCCCATGTCGCGCAGGTGGGTGAGGGTATTGAGCAGGCGATTGTTGTCGCGCGGATGCAGGCCGATAGAAGGCTCGTCGAGCACGTACAGCACGCCGCGCAGCTTGGAGCCGATCTGGGTGGCCAGGCGGATGCGCTGCGCCTCGCCGCCGGATAGCGTGGCGGAGGAACGGTCCAGGCTGAGATAGTCTAATCCCACGGCGGAGAGAAATTCCAGGCGGCGGCGGATTTCGTCCACCACGCGCCCCGCAATCTGGTTTTCGCGACCGGTGAGTTTCCAGTTGCGCACCGTCATCAGCGCGCGGGCAATCGCCAGGCCGGTGAATTCGCCGATGGCGAAATTTTTCACGCGCACCGCGAGGCTCGCCGGACGCAGGCGCTTACCGTGGCAGGCCGGGCACTCGGCCGGCGACATGTAATCGGTGAGCCACTCGCGATAGGCTTCGGACGATCCCTGGTACGTCTCGTCCAGAATGGCGAGGATGCCGGGCAAGCCGCCGGCGCCATTCACCAGCGCGCCGCGCGCCTTCTCGCTTAACGCTTCGAACGGCTTGGAAAGATTGATGCGGTTCTTCTTGGCGAGTGCCTCGACGCGCTGCTGCATCTGCCAGGAGCCGGCGCCCGGGCCGAGGCCACCGTCGAATAGGGGCTTGGCGGCATCGGCAATCACCTTGGCGGGGTCGAAGGTCCATTTGCTGCCCAGTCCGTGACATTCCTCGCAGGCTCCGTACGGGCTGTTGAAGGAGAACGATCGCGGCTCAAGCTGCGGAATGCTGGCGCCGCATTCGATACACGCCAGCTTCTGCGAGTACAGGCGCTCTTCGCCGTTGACCACGACGATCAGCACCAAGCCGTTGGCCAGCTTGGCGGCGGTCTCGATGGACGCCTCCAGGCGTTTCTCGATCCCAGGTTTGACCAGCAGCCGGTCCACCACAACTTCGATGGTGTGGTTCTTGCGTTTATCGAGGGCGATATCCTCATCGAGCGAACGCAGCACGCCATCGATGCGCGCGCGGACAAAGCCCTGGCGGGCCAGTTTCTCCAGCTCCTTCTTGTATTCGCCCTTGCGGCCGCGCGCTACCGGCGCCATCACCATGAGGCGATCCTCCGATTTCAGCGCCAGCACGTGTTGCAGGATCTGCTCCGTGGTCTGGCGCGAGATTTCATTGCCGCAGACCGGACAATGCGGCACGCCGATGGAGGAGTAGAGGAGGCGCAGGTAGTCGTAAATCTCGGTGATGGTGCCGACGGTGGAGCGCGGGCTGCGGCCGGTGGTTTTCTGCTCGATGGAAATGGCGGGGCTCAGACCGTCGATGGAATCGACGTCGGGGCGCTCCATCTGGTCCAGGAACTGCCGGGCGTAAGTGGAGAGCGTCTCCACGTAGCGCCGCTGGCCCTCGGCGTAGATGGTATCGAAAGCCAAGGAGGATTTACCCGACCCGCTGAGTCCGGTGATGACCGTGAGCGTGTTCCTGGGAATTTCGACATCGATGTTCTTGAGATTGTGCTGGCGCGCGCCATGCACCGTAATACGGTCCAGCATAGAAAGTTGTGAGAGGCCAGGCGGCTCTATTATTGTCGCGCGGGTTGTGCCGCTTCCGCAAATTGCGCTATAACATACCAGGATGAAGTGCGTGCAGTGCGGCGACAGGCTGAAGCGGGTTCACCGGACATTCTTGGAACGTTTCAGCTACATGGCGATTTACGAATGCCGCAAGTGCCAACGCGAGGAGTTCGCCCCGCGCCGCTACCAATACCATTTTGGCCCGTCCTGCCGCTGCCCGGTCTGTGGCACGTACCGGGTAGTGCGCATCAAAAAGCTCGACAAGATCGACCGCAAACACGGAGGGTTCCTGAACTTGCTGGAACGCCTGATCTCCAAAGGCCGCCTGTTTCACTGCCGCTGGTGCCGGCTGCAATTTTACGATCGGCGCCGGCTGGCGACTCAGGTTCAGGCCGGCACACCCCCGGCCGGAGCCGTGCCGGAAGCGAAGGCTGCCGGATCCGCGTCATAACGTGGTGTTTCAGGTAGCATCCCCGGACGCGGGTCAACGTCTCGATAACTGGCTGAACGTGCGTCTGCCCGATACCAGCCGCTCGCGCATTCAGGATTGGATCAAGCGCGGCCATGTGCGGGTGAACGGCGCCGAATCGCGCCCTTCCTACACGCTGCGCGGCGGCGAGACCATCGACGTGCAACCCGCCGAGCCGGTCCCGCTACACGCGGTGCCGGAAGAGATTCCGCTGGCCACGCTGTACGAAGACGCGGACCTTGTGGCCATCGATAAACCGGCCGGCATGGTGGTGCACGCGGGCGCGGGGGTGCATTCGGGGACGCTGGTGAATGCCCTGCTGCACCGTTTCGCCCAGCTTTCGGGCGTGGGCGGCGCCATGCGGCCGGGGATTGTGCACCGTTTGGATCGCTTCACCAGCGGCGTCCTGCTGGTGGCCAAGAACGACGCGGCGCATCGCGGACTGGCCGAACAGTTCTCCAGCCGGCTGGTAAGCAAGACCTACCTGGCGCTGGTGAAGCGATCCAAACGGTGCACAATTCCCGGCCGCATGGCGCCGCCCACGCCCGAAAGCTGGGCGAAACGGTGCAGCAGGGCATTCACCAGCGTCCCCGAATGCACCCCCGCGCCCG
>JANYJN010000647.1 GCA_025358475.1 Candidatus Solibacter sp. | reverse complement strand
GGGGCGGACCCCCTGGTCCGCGCGGGTCCCCCTGGACCCGCAGCAAGCCGACCGGGGGGTCGGCTGCGGACCGGGGGGTCCGCTCCACATTCGATGAGTACGTGCAATCGGGCGAAAGCACATGCGCCGCCTTCAAAATCTCCAGCAACATCGCCGCCTTGACGTATTCGCGCAGCGATTGGTCGAGCGTCAACTCCTGCGACCATTCGACGTTGTAGCCCACGTTGGCGGCGTCGATGCAGGGGCGGGGGATTTTCAGCTGGTCCAGAATCTGCACGGTCTTGAGCTCGATGATGCGCGCGCCGCCCAGCCAGGAAAGCGCGATGTTCTGCGCCAGTTGTCCGTGCGGCCCGGCGGCCGGCCCGAGAGGCGTCGCCGCGCGATGGCCGTGAAATGCAACCGAGAGGTCCAGCCCGGGGATGCCGCGGAAGAATTTGTCCCCTGGCAAGTCGAACATCTTGCCTTCTCGCGCATACTCGAGAAAGGCGCGCCGCAACAGCAGCGGCAGCGGAATCGGAACCAGTTCAGCCATTGCCGTGCTTTACCGCTGCGGTATAGACCAGCGGAAATGCCGCGTACCACTGCGCCGCGTCCACCAGATGGCGAATTGGCACGCGCTCAATCACAGAGTGCGCCACTTCCTCTTCCCCGGGACCAAATCCGATGGTCGGCACAGACATCAGACCCATCGACGCCACGCCGTTGGTGCTGAAGATCCACTTATCGACCACCGGTTCTTTATCCCAGAGGCCTCGGAAGGTGGCGATGGCCGCCTGCGCCAGCGGGTCCGATTCCTCCAACACCCACGTGGGATAGTATTTCTCCATGGGGTATCGCAAGCCGGTGTAGCTGGGCACGTCGTAGGTCGGAATTTCGACCTCGGCGTCTTCCGCGCCTGGCAGCGCCCGGACTTCCGCGAGGGCGCTCTCTTTGGTCTCGCCCGCGGTCAGGCGGCGGTCCAAGTGAATCGAGCATGCCCCTGGGACGGCGCACAGGGAAGGCGACAGCGAGCGGACCTCCGTCACCGCGATGGTGCCTCTGCCGAGGAACGCGTCGTCCTTTAGCCGCGTGTTCAGCCGCTCCACTTCGGCGATCAGGCGCCCCATTTTATAGATGGGGTTGTCACCGCGTTCCGGTGCGCTGGCGTGGCAGGATTTGCCGCGCAGGTGAACTTCAATCTCCATGCGGCCGCGATGCCCGCGGTAGATTCCCAGCTTGCTCGGTTCGGTAATCACCACGCAATCGGGGCGAATGCCGTCTTCCTTCAGAATGTAGAGCCAGCACAGGCCGTCGCAGTCTTCCTCCTGCACCGAGCCCACCACCCACAGCGTGTAGTCGCCGAGCAAGCCGAGTTGCTTGATGAGCTTGCCCGCATACACCATGCTCGCCATGCCGGCCCGCTGATCACAGGAGCCGCGCCCGAAGACGTAGCCATTTTCCACCTTGCCCTGGTACGGATCCCAGGTCCATTCCTTGGGATCGCCCACGCCCACCGTGTCGGTGTGGGAATCCATCATGATGACGGTCTTGCCCGAACCGATGCGGCCCAGGATGTTGCCCATCGGGTCGATGCGCACCTCGTCGAAACCGGCCTTCTCCATTTCCTGGCGGATGCGGGCCACCACCGGCCCCTCGTGTCCGCTTTCCGCCGGAATGGCGACCAGGTCGCGCAGGAAGCGCACCATATCGCCTTCGTAAGACTGCGCCAACTCCGCCAGGCGATGGCGGTTCAGAGTTTCAATCGGGGGTGCGGTCATCGCGTCAACAACTCCTCTTCCAGATTCGCCGGCCGTTCCGCGTGGAGTGCGCGCAGCACATCTTCCGGCCGTATGGGCAGTTTTCGGATGCGTATGCCCACGGCGTGGAAGATGGCGTTGGCAATCGCCGGAGCCGGACCGTTGATGGGCACTTCGGAGATGGATTTCGCGCCGTACGGTCCCAACGGTTCGTCGGTCTCCACCAGGATGGTGGTGAGCTTCGGCATATCTTGCGCGCCGAAAATTTTGTAGTCCAGAAAATTTGGATTCACCGGCGCGCCGTTCGCATCCAGCACCAGTTCCTCGGTGAGCGCAAACCCCAACCCCTGGGCCACCGCGCCTTCCACTTGCCCTTCCGCCTGCATGGGGTTGATGGCTGTGCCGGGGTCAACCGCCGTGGCCAGGTGCAGGACCCGTACCTGGCCGGTTTCGGTATCCACTTCCACCTCGGCAAAGGTGGCACAGAACGGCGGCGGGCTATCGGTATTAAAATGCGAAGCGCCATCCATGATCTGGAATTTTTCCTTGTACATGGCCTGCATGGCGAGATCGCTCATCTTCACCGACTTGCGGCAGGCGCAGGTGGTGAAGACTTCGTTATTGCCGCAGTCCAGTTGCTCCACCGGCGCGTCCAACATCTTCGAAGCCAGTGCCAGAACCTGCGCGCGGACCTTGCCGGCAGCCTTATTGACCGCCCCGCCGGAGATGATGGTGGTGCTACTGGCGTAGGCCCCCACGTCGAACGGCGTAATATCGGTGTCGCCCGAGGTGATGATGATTTTGTCCAGGCTGACACCCAGGGTTTCCGCCGCGATCTGGGAGAGCACTGTGTCCGCGCCCGCGCCCACGTCCGAGGCGCCCACTTGCAGAAAAAACGAGCCGTCTTCGTTTATCTTGAGGAACGCCGAGGCCCAGTCGACACCCGCGATGCCGCTGCCCTGCATGGTGCAGGCCATGCCAACGCCGCGTCTCAAATGAGTGTGCCCGTTGGGGAACGATTTGCGCTTCTGCGCCCAGCCGATGGCGAGCGCAGCGCTCTCCATGCATCGCGGCAGACCGCAACTGCGTACCAACCGCGGCAGTCCCTCTTTGCCCTCGCCCAGTTGGGCGGAAAGCAGATCGGTATCGCCCAGCCGGATGACATTCTTGCGGTGGAACTCCAGCGGGTCCATACCCAACTCGCAGGCAATCTCATCCACCAGCGTCTCCTGGGCGAAGAAACCCTGCGGACACCCGTAGCCGCGGAACGCCCCGGCCACGGGCGTGTTGGTATAGACCACGTGGCATTCGAAACGCATGTGCGGCGCGCGGTAGAGCGGCAGCACCTTGCTTCCGGTATTGCCCTGCACCGTGGTGGAATGGCTGCCGTACGCGCCCGTGGTGGCGAGTACCGTAAGCTGGCTCGCCAGCACCGTGCCATCGCGCTTGACGCCCATCTTCATGCGGAGCCTCTGCGGATGGCGGCTGCGCGCCATGTAGAACTCTTCCTCGCGCGTGAACTCCATCTTCACCGGCCGCCGCGTGGCCAGCGCCAGGGCGCCGCAAATGTCTTCCAGCAGCATCTCCTGCTTGCCGCCAAAACCGCCGCCGATGCGCGGCTTGATCACGTGCACGCGGCTCACTGGAATCTGTAGAATCATGGCCACCTGGCGGCGGCAATGGTACGGCACTTGCGTGCTGGTGCGGATCACCAGGCGCCCATCGGCATCCAGCCAACTGATGGTCACGTGCGGCTCTAGGGGAGCGTGCTGCTGGCGAGAAGTACGGAATTCGCGCTCGATGATGTAGTCGGATTCGCGGAACCCTTGCTCCACACTGCCGATCTCGCGCAGAATGTAGCCCGCGATGTTGTGCTCGCGGTCGTAGATTTTGGTGGAGTCCGGCTCGTCGTGGATCACCGCGACGCCCTCCACCATAGCCTGCTCCATATCCAGCACGGCCGGCAGAATTTCGTACTCCACTTCGACCAGCCCGAGCGCCCGTTCCGCGATGGCGCGGCTTTCCGCGGCGACCGCCGCAACACGGTCTCCTACGAACCGCACCTTCGAATCCAGCAGGTACGTGTCATAAGGGGAAGGTTCGGGCCACGCCTGCCCGGCCGTGGTGTGCGGCACTCGCGGCACATCCTTATATGTCAGGACTGCATGTACCCCGGGGAGCGCTTTGGCCTTGGTAGTGTCGATCCTTCGAATGCGCGCATGCGCATGCGGGCTGGGCAGGATCTTGCCGTAAAGCATGCCCGGAATCTGCACATCGTCGGTAAAGGCCGCGCCGCCGGTGACCAGTTTCACCCCGTCTACCTTGCGGACATTATGGCCCACCACCAGGCGGTCCCGGCTCATCGCGCCACCTCCGCCACCGGCTTCGCGCGCCTGGCTCTGGGCTTCCGCTTGGATGCAGCGGCCAGCACCGCTTCCACCGGCTTCAAGTACCCTGTGCAGCGGCACAGGTGCCCGGCCAGCGCCTCCCGTACCTGGTCTTCCGACGGGTCCGGACAGCCATCCAGCAACGCCTTGGCGCTGATCACCATACCGCCGGTGCAGAAGCCGCACTGCACGGCGCCATGGTCCAGGAACGCCTCCTGCAAGGGGTCGAGCTTGCCGCCATCGGCCACGCCTTCGATGGTCAGGATATTGCGCCCTTCGGCCTGCGCGGCAAACATCAGGCAGGAGTTGATGGGCTTGCCGTCTACTAAAACCGCGCACGCCCCGCATTCGCCTTTCTCGCAGCCGCGCTTGACGCCGAAATAGCTTTGACGGCGCAGCACATCGAGCAGCAGTTCGCCCGGAGCGATGCTCCAATTCTGCGATATTCCGTTCACGGTGAGATGCAGTTCCATGGTTTTCATAACGAACACCCCGCGGGAGCCGAACATTCTTCCAGTGCCCGCCTGGTGAGTACCGAGCAGATCTCCCGGCGATATTCGGCCGAGGCGCGCGCATCGGAAATCGGACTCACTTCGCGCGCCACCTCCGCGCCGATCTCCGCCAGCAGAGCCTGATCCAGCGTGCGTCCCGCCATGCGTTGCTCGGCCCGAGGGGCGCGCATGGGAGCGGGCGCCACCGAACCCAGCGCGATCCGCGCCCACTTCACCCGGCCCCTGGAATCCAGTTGCAGTCCCGCCGATACATTCACCAGCGATATATCCACCGCGGTGCGGCCCAACTTCTGGAAAGACCACTGGCAGCCTTTGCCCCGCGGCGGATCGGGGATCACCACCTCCACCAGCAGCGCCTTCGCGTAGCGGCTGGTGCGCGCGGCCACCAGATACTCCGCCAGCGGCAACTCGCGCCGCCCCTTCGAATCTTCCATCACCATGGTGGCATCCAGCACCAGTAGCGGTGTCGCCATGTCGGCGGCCGGAGATCCATTGGCCATATTGCCGCCCAGCGTCGCCATGTTGCGAATCAGGGCCGACCCGCAGTAGCGCGCGGCCCTGGACAGAAGTCCGCCGGCCAGAGCCTGGATGACATCCGACGCTTCCAGTTCGGCCATCGTCGTGGTGGCCCCGATGATGCAAGCCGTGCCTCTCCGGCGAATGTAACTCAAGCCTGCGTGGGTAATATCGATCAGGAAGCGGACCGAATCGTCGCCTCGCACCACGACGTCGGTGCCTCCTGCCACTACTCGCGCCAGGCCCTTGCCGCTGTGGAGCAATCGAAGTGCTTCGCGGACATTAGCGGGCCGATAAAACGCTTCCACCTTATCGAACATAATTTGCGAGACCGTTACCGGCCACCCCTATTGACCCGGAGCACAAGCTGCACCGTAGGCTGACCAGAATATAACAGGGATACAGACCCGTTACAACGTTGGGCGTGAGCGGGTGCTATGTGGAGCAGATTGCCAAGCTGCCCCACATAGGGCAAGCCGCAAACGAGACTGCGCGGAGAGCCCAAAGGGCGACAGACAGTAGCCCACGGCGCGCAGCCGTGGGTAGAATGCGGGCGGCGAATGCCAGCCCCGGAGCGGGGCGTAAGATGACCGCCGCGTTGGTTCTTCCGCCCCGCCTCGGGGCTGAGGCGGGACCGTCTTTCTCCCAGTGCTGGCGCACTGGGCTACTATCTTTCGCCCTACGGGCTGGGTCGCATCAAAATCGTAGCGGCGCGCGAAGAGACTAATGGACAGGAGTACATAGGGCAAGCCGCAAACGAGACTGCGCGGAGAGCCCAAAGGGCGACAGACAGTAGCCCACGGCGCGCAGCCGTGGGTAGCATTTCCGCCCCGTCCCGGGGCTGAGGCGGGACCGTCTTTCCCAGTGCTGGCGCACTGGGCTACTATCTTTCGCCCTACGGGCTGGGTCGCATCAAAATCGTCGCGGCGCGCGAAGAGACTAATGGACAGGAGTACAAAAACGGCTAAGCCCCCCGCTGCAGCTTGGCCGCGAGCTTGCGGTGCCGCCGCAGAATTGCTTCCTGCGAGACGGTCTGCAATTCGCCGCCTTCCACCACCACGCGTCCTTCCACCACCAGCGTGTCCACCTGCGCCGGGGCGCACAACAGAAGCGCGGAGACGGCGTCGCCGGCCCCGCTGTAACCGGCGCCGCGCAAATCGAACATGGCCACATCGGCGCGCTTGCCCGGCTCCAGGCTGCCGATGTCGTCGCGGCCCAGGCAAAGCGCGCCCTCCACCGTCGCCATCCGCAGTGCCTCGCCCACCGCCAGCGCCCCCGCGCCATACCGCACGCGCTGCAGCAGTAACGCCTGGCGGACTTCCGCCAGCATGTGCGAGCTGTCATTAGAAGCGCTGCCGTCCACCCCGAGCCCCACCGGACATCCGGCGCGGCGCAGCGCCGGTACCGGCGCGATGCCGGAACCCAAACGCATGTTGGAACTCGGACAATGCGCAATCCCCACGCCAGCGTGCCCCAGGCGCTTCACTTCACCCCGGTTGAAATGGATGCCGTGCGCCAGCCAGGTGTCGCCGCCCAGCCATCCCACGTCCTCCAACAAATCCAGCGGACGCTTGCCGAACCGGC
>JANYJN010000568.1 GCA_025358475.1 Candidatus Solibacter sp. | reverse complement strand
TCGTAGAATGCCTTCCCCAGATTGCGAAGGCGCCAGAGGCGCTCCTCGTCAGCCCGGCTCAAGGGAGCCGACAGCATCCATCCAATTCCACAGAGAGCGGTGGCCGCAAGTACGGCTACGGTACGAACACGTCGGAGTGGTCCCATGACAATGTTCTTATGATACGCCGGAAAACAGGGGTAGCGGAATTGGGGCTACCAACTGATCTTGCTTGTAGCTCGCGAGCTGCGAATGTCAGGAGGATCTGCTGGCCTCCTGAATTGCACCCGTGATGAGCCACCGAAGCCCTTACTTGGCCAGACGCAGAATATCGGCGGCGACACTGTTGAAAGCGCTCGTAAGCTCTGTATTGTTTGCCGCGCTGTAGTAATTTCCGTTTGTTTGGCTGCCATCAAAACCGGCGGCCCTCGCGTCGTTGGCCACTCGCATCAACAAACCTACATCAACACCACCGTTTCCCGTGTACCCGATCACTTCGAACCCGATCTTCATTGGGCCGTCAGTATCGCCGATTCGGTTTACCTTATTGGCGTCGGCTCGGATTCTCACGGCGGCAGTGTCCACGGAATTCCACATTGCCAGCCCCCAGTTATAGTTGGACCTTAGCCCGGCTTGAGTCCGAACCAAGTCTCCCCCCATGTTGACCTTGGAGACGTTGCCACCAATGATTTTGGAATTCGTGTAGCCAGTGATAGTGTTGATTGGGATATCCATAGGGTCAGCCATGGCATTACCCCACGCATCAGTCGAGGGCATATTCCCGCTGAAATTGCCCTGCTCTGGGTTGTTTGAACTCCTCAGGTTCACACAACCGTTGAAGGGCGCCGCGGGAGGAGGCAAGGTCTGCCCCGCGTGACTCATCCACCAACTGGAGCCGTTGGCGGTATCCATGCTGGGGATAAGATACATGCCGACAGTACCAGTTTGGCTGAAAGTGGGCGCGCCGGTTATTACGAAAACGCCTGTCATCATGTTGGCCGCGGTTGGCGCGGGGGTCGTTGGGATCGTCTTAAAGGTGCAGCTGGTACCCAAGACGATATTATTCGCGTTCGCAAGCCCGTCGATTTTGTTCGGATTGTTCAAGTAGAGCGAGATCGCCGTTGGCACGCCGTCCGTCAGCAAGACGATCGTGTTGAGCCGGGTGTCAGTGCCCTTATTGGCCGGGTCGGCCAAGTCTCTCATGTGCGCCTTTTGTAGCTCGACATAAGCGATCGAGAGTGCTTCCGCCATCCCCGTTCCGCCAGATGCGGCGACGGCCTTTATCTGGTGCGCCATGTCGTTGGCACTGAGATCGAGAAACTTCGTGTCCGGGCCGCCGTATGGGGCTGCAGTCGGGATTGCGGAACTCCAGGCGCCGGCAGCATACGTGGGATAGCCCACCACTCCGCCGGAATCGAAAACCACCAGACCGACCTCGTCGGTGCCCTCCCTGAAATTGTTCAAGAACGTTATCGCGTTGGCTTTGGCATCCGCTATCACCGTGCTGCCCAACCCATCGGAGGTATTCATGGAACCCGAACGGTCCAGCACGAACATAATCCGGGAGTCCGTGCGGGTGGCAACGCCGACAGCCGCAACTACGGCATCAGTGAAGTTGAAGATCCGCATGAACAGAAGCGGTACGCTCGCCCTGGCTGTAACCGAGATCTTCTTGGTGATCCCTGGCGTGTAAACGATGTCGGTGCCTGGGACGCACACCAGCTTGTACGCGCCCCAGGGGGCGGCCGTGGTGCCGCTGTAGAAGTTAGACTTCAGGAATGCCAAGGTCAGTTGTTCGACTTGGTTGTCTGCCACTACGCCGAGCACCCGTCCGGCGCCAGTTGCTGCGCCATCCACGGCGGCCTGCAGTCTGAGTTGCACGATACGGGCCATGGAGGCGTCAATGGCCAGACCCACGATCGGGATCAGCAGAAAGGGCAGCATAAAGGTCATGAGGATCATCACGGACCCGCTCTGGCGAGAGCGGCGCGCGGCGAAAGATCGCATACTGTTTCCTTTTCGAAAGAGGCTAAAAGACATTGTAGGAATACATCATTCCGCCACTGGCAAAAGGTGGCAGGGTAAATCCCTTCGCCGCAGCTTCGGTGACGTACAGCATCGTGCCGGAGGGCAGGTCGGTCAGTATACCGGCGTTGGTAAATGGGTTGCCTTGGGCGGTAAAGTTGGCCCGATCATTCGGGTTGTCTGTCATCTGACTGGTGGGATTAACATTCCCGCCGGAATCTAAGGTCACGGCGGTAAAATGGGGATCGACGACCACCAACGGACTGCCAAAGTTGCTGGTGCGATAATTGGGATTTCCTATCACGAGGCGTTGGGCGAAGACCCACTGGTGGTAGTTTGTACAGCCTGCCGGAGCGTCGATGTATTTGACCGTGCTCAGGATCAGCACGCCCGTACCGCCGGTATCGCCGGCGGCTGTATGCAACCCGAGGTCGTGGCCTAAGGCTGCCAGAATGATCCTGTTGCCGGTCGCCGAAAGGTCCAGTTTCCGGCCGTACATGCGTCCCGTATCGCGCGCCAGTTGGATGACCTGCATCGACTGGACCATCTGGAGCCCTATCCCGATTGTGCCGAGTAGCAGCGGCACCATCACCAACATGGACAGGGCGAACTCGATCATCGCGACACCTTTCGAACTCTTGCGGTTCATATCTGGCCTCATTCCTAACTTATGGCGCTGACCCTTTGGTTGGCAGATCGCGCGAGGGCTCAATCAGGTCGGCTGCAATTGCGCCGACTTCAGACGCGGAATTATCGACCGCCTGATTCCAGCTAAAGATGCGCCCAACCAATGGACTAAGCGAATAACCCTCTATCGAAACCGTCATGATGTACCCCGGCTTGTTGCCGTTGGGGTCGTCGCACATGTCCTTATTTGGCGTGGAGAATCCCGGTTCTGGAGGCTGATAGTAGTGCACCTTGATGTTTTTCCATCCGGGGTCTATGGAGCTATGCCCGAGTAACCCGCCCGCGCTGCTCTGCACGCTGTTCTTGACCATGGTGGTAAGGTCTGACTTCGCGTCGTCGGCCTGCTTGCCGGTGGTCGTGACGCCCACGCGAAGCCCGGCGCGCACTGCGTACGCCATGGTGCTCTTCTCGAAGATTGCCCAGGCGGCGTCCAGCAGAACGAAGGTCATCGCCAGCAAAGGCAGGAGAACTAAGGTGAACTCCAACAGCTCGGCTCCCCTGCGGCTTTTCGAATTGGATATCTTCCCCATAATATTCATCACACAGAGAGCGGATTCCTATTCTCGGGAGGGAAGCACTGCGTGAACTGAAATATTTCCGACCCCCGCTGCTTCCGCTTGCGCAAAGGAAATCGGCAATTCTCCGTTGGTGTCACTCCAACCGCCACCGGCGAACCTCGATCTGGCATCATGCCATAAAGACGATTGGGCGGCTCATATTATTTACGTAACCGCCAATGTTTTCCATAAGTTATCTCTTGACGTATCACGCCGTTAACTAAGGTTGCCATACCGCATACTACTCAACAGCTATCTATTTGAAGGGCCAATCGCCGCAGTAACATCGGGAGCGATGGATCGCAGTCCCGGCAGCCCGCTTACGGCGGGAATCGAGCAGGAAATCGTCGACCTTTACGAAAGGGAGGCCGGTGGCATACTTCGTTACGCCGGCGCGCTGGCTCGTAACCAGGAGACGGCCTATGATGCGCTGCAAGAGGCATTCTTCCGTTTCTTCCTCTGCCGTTCCGCCGGCCAACAGATCCGGTCCCCGAAGGGCTGGCTGTTCCGCGTGGCGCACAACTACGTCCTGGATCAGAAGAAAGCCGGTTCGCGGAATGAAGTCGGCGTGGAGTCGCTGCGCAACATGCCCTGCCCCGCGCATCATCCGGAAGCCGGTAGCCATGTCTCAGAGTTACTGCAAGGACTGCTGGAAATCGGCCTCTCGCCCAGGGAGATAGAATGCGTCCGCCTCCGCACGGAAGATTTGCGCTATGAGGAAATTGCCGCCGTGCTAGGGTTGCAGGCCGGCACAGTCGGCGCTTTACTCGCCAGGGCGCACGGAAAAATCCGCAAAGCCGTGCGGTTAGGTATCCACAAGAACCGTGACTTCGCCCAGGCGGTCGCGGAGGGAAAGCGCTATGCATACTAGAAGCGCCGCTTTAATTGCCTTTTGCGATGCCGAAACCGGTGCGTACCGAAGCCGCCGAATCGCCAGGCATCTTTCGAAATGCGAGACGTGCCGCGACCAACTGCGGCGCATTGAGTCAGAGAAGGACGAGCTATCTTCTGCAGGCGCTAGGGCACCGGCAATCGGCGGCCCGCAGGGTTTGGCCGGAGTGCTGTCGGCGATAGCCGCCTGGCAGGACGGCCAGAGCTGCGCGGCGGCGTCTGAATTGAAGAGCCGGCTACAGTGGCAAATTGAGACCTATTTTGGCTCCCCCGCCGTCCGGGTAGTGGAACGCCCCGGAATTCGGGCGGAGGAATTGCTCGGCAGGACCAGCGAGATCCTCGATGTCTTTCTGGGGCCGAACGCGGCGGAGGCGGTGAGAGACGATGTCCTCAGCGGGCTGGCATTCGCGGGACCGGCCGGGGAGACATGCTGATGGCAAAAAAGACCAGCTTAGATGGGCTCGACTCGGCGCCCCGATGGATCGTCATGTTCCTGGGCGCCTATGTGACGGTCAATCTGTTTGTGCTTTACCTCTGGAACGCCGCCGGCCAGGTGTTCTCTGTTCAAGGAACCTCCGACAGCCCCTCCGCCCTGTCGTTGACTGGCATGGCCGCGGTCGATTTGTGGCTATGCCTGGTGGTGTTGCGAAGCTTCCCGGCCGGCGCGCCACTTCGATCCACTTGGATGCTGATTACTCTTGCGGCGGCGGCGCGAGCCGCGTCCGGTGTGCTTACCGAGTTCCTGGGAACCAATTGGCTATTGAACCCGCTGATGTGGTCCGCACAGCCGAAATCCGGGTTGATCGAGCAGATCCGGCACTCGGCCCTGATTGCCGGCGGCCCGATCCGGTTGGCAATCCTGGCGGCGGCCATGCTGGCGGTGCTGCGCATTCTGCGGAAATTTGGCTTCTGGGCCCGGCCCACCGTCACCGATTGGGCGGTATCGGGCATCGTCTGCATGTTCACTCTCAGCCGGTTCGGTGAAGCTTGCGCGGCATCACTTGCAGGCCGGCAGATCAGCCAGGAGGATTGGATCTCGCTGGCCGGGCTCCCCATCCTCTGCGTGCTGTCCCTGGAAGCGATGCTGCTTCGCCGATCGGTAGCGCGCATGGGGAACGGGCTGATCACCAGAGGCTGGGTTGCGCTAGAGTGCGGCATCCTGTTGACGGTAGCCGGCGAAGTGGCGTTGTGGGTGATCCCGCACTACTCCCAAACGCTGCCGCTGACCATGTTCTGCGCCCTCATGCCAGTCACCATAGGTTCGGTGTTCGCGCTGGTGCCCGCCTACCAACTGGTGGCGCAACGCCGGGCAATGAGACTGGCCGGCAGCCCGCCCGAAGATTCCCCGGAGGGGGTTCCCGAGCTCGCACGGTAGTAGTAACTCGCTGGCTGACGCCCGGGGCTCTGATCAGAGGCCCAAGCGTGAGGGAGTGGTATTCGTTTTCGCGGGATGCCTGCTCACTCTACAACCTTGCCACCAGCCGTCGCCGATGGGCAATGGAGCGAACGCCTTTTCCAAAGGCGGCCGGTTCGACCGCTGTGGATAACATTTCTCCGCACGGAGTAACTGTAAGGTAGGGGTCGTGCCCAACAGCACAACCTCACACGGCCCGGCGGCTTAGCAGTTCGCGTTCGGCGCGGTACCAGTCTTCCTGAGCGGCGCCGTGCCGATGGCCGCGAGCCTCCCAGTAGGCATACGCGAGGCGGGCGACTTCCTCAGAGGACGGGGGCGCGGTAGCAACGGCTGTCGGCCCCGGACCGGTATCGCGCCGCGGGCGGCTAAGTTGGGTTCTGGCGCAGGAATGGCTCATAGGGTCGCGACATGATAGTTATAACAGAAGTCGCCGGCGAAAGGGGCGAACTCAACAGGCCTGGAGGTGCTGGGATGTTTTCGGAAAACACGACGGATAACGAAGCGTATCCATTCCGGCCCCGGTTTGCGGTTCCAGCAGGGAGGGCAACACCCGTCCGTCACCCCAGCGACCCGGCTGCGGCCTCGGCCCAGCACGCCAGACTGCGTCACCGCTCCCGCGCACTCCTCCCCAACTTCCTCAGCAGCGCCACCGCCGCGCCCCGCTCGGCTGCGGAGAGCCCGCCGGTCGCCGCCTCCATCGCCGCCGCGTGATCCCGGAACGCGCACTCGATCAGTGCCCGGCCCGCCTCCGTCAGACGGACCACCCGCGCCCGCCGGTCCGATGGATCGGCGCCCCGCGCCACCAGCGACTTCCGCTCCAGACGGTCGATTGCCGCCGTGATCGATCCGCTGGTCAGATGCACCAGTTCCCCAATCGTGTTCACCGGAGCCGGACCTTTGTGGAGCAGCACTTCCAACACGGCAAAATCGGAGAACCCGAGGCCCACCGAATGGATGTGCCGCTCGGCGTGGCAGCGAAGCGCCTGGTAGGCCTTCCACAACACCAACCACAGGTGAAGACCCGTCGTTTCCATGTTGAATCCTTCGTCTCAGTCTAGCATTACTTATCTTGACGTGGAGATAAATTCGATGAATAGCAAGGAGGAGTTGGTGCCAAGCGGTGGATGATTACCAGGAAGGCCGCATGGGTGTGCTGGACTGAAGACCCACCGCTCCGGGGGGAAATCCCGGAAATCCTACCAATCCACTGAAAAAAAGGGTCAAAATCGCCAGTTCTCGGGTAGAGTATACCTAGATAATCAGATGCGTAAGGTACTTACCGTGCTCCCCAGCAGCGGTTCCCGCCGGGCGCTTGACTTGGCCCGGGTTTTGTTAGTGCATGGCGATCTTGCACCCCGATTAGCGCTGCAGACCATTTTGCAGGCAGGCGGATACTCGGTGGACGTGGCCGCGTCTCCGGCGGAGGCGCTGTCGAAACTGGACGAAGGCTGTTATGCTTTGGTTCTGAGCGACACCAACGTGCCGCGCAACGTCCTGGCCTATGCCCGGGTCAAGGATTATCGTCCGGCCACCGCCCAAGTGACTTCCTACGAACCGTCCCGCAAGGGACGCCCGGCGCGTGGACGCCACGACCTCTCTATCTATACCGAGAACCTCCCCAACCTGCTGGGCGAGGTCGCCGAATTAATCGGTGTCCGCGCCTGCCGCCGCTACCGGCCGCTGCGCACGGCGGTCCAAACCACATAAGACAACAACGGCCTGTCCCCGGGTGGGGACAGGCCGGTTACCTGTAAGAGCGCCCGCGGTGCCAGGGCACCACTTACTTGCGTCCGCCGGCCGAGCCATGGCCACTGGAAGCGCTGCCTGCCGATGAAGACGTGCCGGTGCTGGAGGAGGCGGCCGCCGTCGGGGAAGAGACGGTACTGGCGGGGGTCGACATGGCGCCGGAATATCCGCTGGAGGTCTGGGGCATTCCCCCGTAGCCGCCGGTGTTGCCGTTGTAGCCTCCGTTGTAGACTGGCGGCGGGGGCGTGTAATAGGCCTGCATCACATTGTACGGGCTCCAGTACCGGTAGCCATAGGGGCTATAGATATTGCGCCCGCATGGGATATGGGTGATCACACCAAACCATGGGTTATAGCTCCAGCTACCGCAGGGGTTATTGCAGGGACTGGTGGATGCGCCGTTGTTCACCGCCGCGAAGTTGTTGCCGCTGGGGGCGCAACCGGAATCGTGCTGCTGCTTGGCGGAAGAGGCATTCGCCAGAGCAACCAGTTCGGCGCGGCGCTTGGCCCAGTGGTCCAGGGAGTCCGTGTCTTCCTTGTCAAACTTCTCCACGCTTGCCGTGGCTGCATCAATCATCTTGCCGGGGCCCACCAGATTGGTCTGGCCGTTCACGGTGACGCCCAATACGCCTTCGAACACCTTAATGCGGGACTGATCGACATCGAAGCGATACAGACCGCGCTTGGTGATCACTACCGTCGCATCCTTGATGGCCAGGGTCAGGTTGTTATCCTTCTGGACCTCCATAACCTCGACGATGTGGGTGCCGGTGAGCAGTTCCAGCCGAGTGTCGATCAGGCGGTTGGTCAGCATTTTGAAGCTGGAGTTTTCGCCGGTGCGCAGGATTGTCCCCAAGGTCAGCAGGACCTCGGCCCGCCCTTCTTCGGTGCGCAGGACGGCGTTCTCCTTGACCTCGGTGAACTTGGTTTCCGAGGTCTTCACCACCTCATCGCCCACCATCACCTTACCTTGGGCGTAGGAGACCACGCCGCTCTTGGCGGAAATTACGGATTGCGCGAGTGCGGGAAGAGCACTGAGCGCGAGGACTGCCACAGAAAGAAATGCTTTCCAGACCGGATTCATAACCACCTCGCTAATCCTTCATCTATCTCTAGAGTGCGGGGTTTCGAGACCGTTGTCAACCGGGTGACAGGTGTATCTGTGGAGCCACTGTGTAAACCTACATATTGTTACAAACGCACGATTTTAGTTGAGTTTACACCCTTCAGCGCATTGCGCGTGTCCACGACCAGGCGGGAGTGCTCCACCAGGCGCGGATAGTCGAAGACGGCGTGATCTGTGACAATCACCACGCAATCGGCATCGGCCGCGGCGGATTCGGGCAAGGATTCCAGTTGCACCCCCTCCAACCGAAGCCGGGGGACGTGCGGATCGCTATAAGTAACGATGGCGCCCCGGCGCTGAAGGAGCA
This sequence comes from Candidatus Solibacter sp., assembly GCA_025358475.1. Classification (GTDB taxonomy): domain Bacteria; phylum Acidobacteriota; class Terriglobia; order Bryobacterales; family Bryobacteraceae; genus Solibacter. The sequence continues at coordinate 2,541 of JANYJN010000568.1, read as the reverse complement.
TCATCACGTCCAGCGCGGGAGACTCCCGCATGTCGTCGATATCGCGCTTGTAGGCGACGCCCATGACGTGGATCTTCGACCCCCTAACCGGTTTGGCGGCATCATTGAGCGCGTTCTGCACTTTATCGGCGACAAACTGCGGCATTTGCCCGTTGATGTAGCCCGCCAGTTCGATGAAGCGCGCCTCAATGCCGGCCTGTTTAGTCTTCCAGGACAGGTAAAATGGATCGATCGGAATGCAGTGCCCGCCGAGCCCGGGGCCCGGATAGAACGGCATAAATCCAAAAGGCTTGGTGGCGGCGGCGTCGATCACTTCCCAGACATCGATGCGCATGCGGTCGCACATCAGGGCCATCTCGTTGGCCAACCCGATGTTGATCATGCGGAAAGTATTTTCCAGCAGCTTGACCATCTCCGCCACCTGGGTGGAGCTGACCGGCACCACCTGTTCCAGCGCCTGGGCGTAGAACAAGCGTCCCATTTCCGTGCAAGCCGGGGTACAGCCGCCGACCACCTTGGGAATGTTGGCGGTCTGGTACTGGGGATTGCCCGGGTCCACACGTTCGGGTGAGAAGCAGAGGTAGAAATCGTGCCCCACCTGGAGTCCGCTCTTGGCGAGAATGGGCAGCACCAGCTCGTCGGTGGTTCCCGGGTAGGTGGTGGATTCCAGAATCACCAACATGCCGGCATGGAAGTAGCGCCCAATCTCGGCGCAGGAGGACACGATGAAGCTCATGTCCGGGTCCTTGGTCTTGCGCAGGGGTGTGGGTACGCAGATGTTGATGGTATCCAGTTCCAGTACCACCGAGAAATCCGTGGTGGCGCGCAATCGGCCGGATTCCACCAGCGGCGCCAGGGTGGCGCTCGGAATATCCCCGATATAGGAATCGCCGGCGTTGACGCGGCGCACCTTCTCTTCGCTGATATCAATGCCGGTGACCATGAAACCGGCGCGGGCGAATTCCACTGCCAGGGGAAGTCCGACGTATCCCAGTCCGACGATGCCGACGCGGGCGCGCCGGGTGCGGATCTTCGCGGCCAAAATCTGTGCGGTGGCCACGGGTGAAGTGTCGAGCGGCGACTCAGTCATTGAACCTGTATTCTCGCATAGCGTCCGGGGGTAAGAACTGGGGCTGCGTGGCAACGGAGGCGGCGATCTGAGCCACCGTCCGCGCCGCATCGGAGGAATGGCCTGGTTAATCGGGTAGTGCGGACTGGCCGAACGGCGCGTCGACGTAAACAAGTACGTTGTTCCACTTCTCACTCATGACGGGCTCCGAGTTCCGTGTTTAATACTACACTCTCCGATTCGCGGATAGTGCGGTCCTGCGTAATGTTCCTGCGTGGATACGGAAAGTGGGCAGGCTGGCCCGAGTTCCGGGAAGAGGTTGGAATGCGAATTGCACACTTACTTCCGATCTCATGCGCAGTGCGTAATTGTTACAGGATCAAGATGACAAACTGTTAGAACGGAGAACACTCAATGCAAGGTAACGGCAAGCTAGGTCTCGGTCTCATCGCGGGAATCAGTCTGGGCGGCGGTTTGATGTTTTTCCTCGACCCGGCCAGGGGCAAGCAGCGCCGCGCAGTTGTGCGCGACCAGGCAAAACGCACTTCGCGACAGCTTGGACGGGTAGCAAAATCCGTTGACAGGTCGGCGCGCGATTTTGCTAAAGGCGCTGACCAGCTTACTAAGCGGGTCTTCTTGTGGAAGCGGAAAGCACTGCGCTTGGTGGCTTAGCCCCCCTTACAACTCTCCCTGCGAAGCTGGGAAAGAACTAAGAAGTGGCGGCGCTAGCAAACGCTGCCTGACGGTCGCGGTACCGTTGACACTACGAGACTTCGTATCCGAGCAGCGACCGTTAGCAGCGATGAAATAACGCGGTTCGCAGGCGAAAGCACCTGCGCCACCACCGGCCAGCTGTTTGCCTGCCAATGCGGCTCCCGGGCGAATGTTTCACCAGCTCCTGAGGAAGCGTGCTTCGGTGCGGAGACCGGGTTCCGCGCCACGCAAACTACCTAGTGCTCTACCCTTTTTGCTTTTTGATCGCGGCCATTTTGATGCAGCGTCACAGCGGTGGCGCGGCCCTCCGTGCCGCTCTCGAAGGTGATTTGCGCGTCCACTGCCTTGATGAAGAATTCTTTTTCCGCTTCGGCGAAAATTTCGAATTTCGGCTGGTTGGTGAGTTGAGCGAACACGTGGACGCCCTCTCGCGTGAACGTCAAGGCGAGGCCCGGCACGAACTGGTAGACGCCTGTGTACCGGTCGAGTACTTTGGCGTCGAGCGTGATTTCCCGGTGTGTCGCGAGCCGGCTGAGTTTGGCGAGCGGCAGCGAGGAATCGAGCAGATGCAACCCGATATCGTCCACGCCGGCGCGGGTCGACATATTGGAAAGTACCACCACGCCGGCGCGCGATTTCGAATCGAAGCCCATGAAGCAACGGTATCCACCGCTTCCGCCGTTGTGCCAGTAGATCACGCGTCCCTCCCGCTTGGCGGCGATCCAACCGAGCGCGATATCGGATTGCGGACCGCTAAC
>JANYJN010000507.1 GCA_025358475.1 Candidatus Solibacter sp. | reverse complement strand
ACGTCTCCGTTGAGGCATGCGAACGTGCAATCGTAGTCATCGGTTTCCCGCTGGGAGTGTCGAACCGTGTTAATAATGGCTGTTCCCAGGAGCTCGAAATGTCGTCTTTCGGCCCGTACAATGCGATGAGGGCTTGCCAGTACATCGAGACTTCGATTCCGGTGTTCCGGCGCAACCAGTTTTCCTATCACGTGGCCGGTCCCATCCGAAAGAACCGCACCTTCTTCTTTACTTCTTACGAAGGGCTGCGCGGCTCTGGCACGGGCGCGGCGGTTGGCACCGTGGAGACACCGGAGTTCCGCGCTTGGCTTCACGCCACCCGGCCCGGGTTGATCGCCGACAAGCTGGTGCAGCAGTTGAGGCCGGTTTTCTACCCAACTTATAGTTTCAGCACCAACCAGGAGACCTTCTGATGCTCATGCAGACTCTTTCGGTGGTCTTCCTGCTGGCGGGCATCGCCGCCGCGCAGGGTCCGGCCTGGAAGAACACCCCCGTTCTTGACACGTCGAAATCGCCGCACGCCATTTTGCATGGCGTGCCGGTTTCGGCGGTTGCGGTGCGCGACGGCTTCTGGTCGCCGCGGCGCAAAGCTGCGATTTCCGTCAGCCTGCCCACCTTCCTGGAACTGCTGGAGCAGAACGGGGAGATCGACAATTTCCGGCGGCTTTCGGGACGCAAGAATGTGGCGCGGCGCGGCCGGATCCCGACCGACGCCGACGTTTATAAGTGGCTGGAAGCGGTAGCTTTTGCGGTGCAAAGCGGGGATGCCTCGCCAGAGATCCGCAAGGCAGCCAAGGGCATAATCGACGATATCGCCGCCGGCCAGGATTCCACCGGATACCTGGTCTCCGCGTTCATGGGCGAAAACGCCGCGCAGCGTCACACGGGAATGGCCCGCAACCACGAGTTGTACATCTTCGGCCACATGCTGCAGGCCGGGGTCGCGTGGTACCGGGCTGTAGGGGACCGCAAACTGCTCGACGTCGGAATCGGTATGACGGAGTACCTCCTGCGCAATTTCGGAATCGGCAAGAAGCCGATCTTCGAAGGCCACCCCGAGGTCGAACTGGCGTTGGTTGAGTTGTATCGCACTACCGGCGACCGCCGCCATCTCGATCTGGCAGGTTATTTTCTTAACGGCGACCCGCGCAACCTGGCGGCGGTCCGCCCGGCGGATCTCGTCTACCTGTTCACCGTCGCACCGTTTTCGGAGCGCGTCAGGCTGGAAGGCCACGCCGTCCGCGCCATGTACGCCGTTTCCGGAGCGGCCGACTACTACCTGGAGACCGGCGACCCGAAGTACCGCGCCACCCTCGACAAACTGTGGGATGACATGGTGCGCGGCAAAATGTACATCACGGGCGGGCTGGGTTCGCGGGCACAAGGCGAGGCGTTCGGCGACCCCTACGAACTTCCCAACAAACAAGCCTACAGCGAAAGCTGCGCCGCAATCGGCAACGTCTTCTGGAACTGGCGCCTGCTGCAGGGCACGGGCGATGGGAAATATGCCGATGTTTTGGAACGGGCTCTGTATAATGGCGCCAACAGCGGCCTGTCGTTGGATGGCAAACTGTATTGCTACCGCAACCCACTGGAGGTGAGCGGAGCGCCCGACGACAAGGTCCGCAACGCATGGTATTCGACCCCGTGCTGCCCGCCCAATTTGGAGCGCGTGCTCGCGTCGCTGCCGGGGTATTTCTACAGCACGTCGACAGACGGCGTCTGGGTGCACCTTTTCGACAACACTGCGATGGAATGGAAACTTGAGGACGGCACCCCGCTCAAGATATCCCAGCAGACGCGCTATCCGTGGGACGGCAAGGTGACCATCACGGTGACGCCGGCATCCGCCAAGGCATTCACCGTGTTTGTACGGAAGCCGTCGTGGTCCCACTCCACCCGCTTGGAAGTCGCCGGCGCGCCGGTAGCCGCGCCGCTTGTGCAGAAGGGCTACTTTGCGATCCACCGCACGTGGAAGCCGGGGGACCAGGTGACGCTAGAGTTGAATATTGTGCCGCGTCTGACAGCCGCAAACCCGCTGGTTCGGGATGATATCGGCAAGGTAGCGGTGGAACGCGGCCCGCTGGTCTATGCAGCCGAGGGTTTGGATCAAGCCGCGGGCACTACCATTTTCGACTGGCAGTTGGCGAGCTCACCCGGTGCGAACGCCTTCAAATCCGTCTGGAAGCCGGATCTGCTGGGGGGGATTCTCACCCTGGTCCACCCGGCTTTGCGTCCCGCCGTGCCCAACGGCGAGCAACCCCTTTACCAGAGCATTGCGCCACGCAAGTATGTGGCTGGTGAGGTTACGCTGATCCCCTACTACACGTACCAGAATCGCGAGCCTACTTCGATGGAAGTCTGGATTCCGTATCGCGAAAGCCGCTGAGCGCAGACCCGACGGAGCCTAATCTGGCGCGCCGGCATTGGCGCGCAACGGTTGGGCGGGATGCTACGCGGCCCCGGTGAGATCCTCTGGTTGCAAGGCGCCCGAGGTGGGCCGCAGACCGAAATTTCAATCACGGAGCGGCCCGGATGATTCTAGCCCCCATATCTGAACGCCAACACGGGATGTCCTAACCCCTTTGAAATGGTAGGCCAGCCGAATCGATAACCGTTGGCAAACCGTGAACAGGCTTGATTGTGCGCCGGTTCGGACACATACTCCAGATTCTCCTGCCCGAATATTCCGGGTTTTGTCGCCACGGCTTCAGAATCCATTGGTTGAAATGAGGTTTCCATGTTTGTAAGCCGTCATCGCCTTACTTCTCATGTATTGCTAGCCACCGCCTGGCTGGCGATCTTCGCCGTATCCGCCGCGGCCCAGAGCATCAACGGTTCCATTACCGGTTCGGTGAGCGATCCCAGCAAGTCGGCTATCGTGGGCGCCAATGTCACGCTGGTAGAGGTGACTACCAACGCGAAGCGGAGCGCTACATCCAACGAGCAGGGCGACTTTTTCTTCACCGCGGTGCGCCCGGGGCCATACCGGCTCACTGTTGAGTTTCAGGGCTTCAAGAGCCTGGAGCGGGATTCCATTCAGTTGACGGCCTCGGAGAGGCTGGCACTTGGCAACCTGATGCTGCAGGTTGGCAGTTCCGAACAAAAGATAACGGTAACCTCGCAGGGCGCAAATGTCCAGACCGCCAGCTCTGAGCATTCCGCCATGATCACGAACTCGCAGGTGAACACGCTGCTGGTGCGCGGCCGCAACGTGACCTCCCTGATGCGGCTGCTGCCCGGCGTCGTGGATACAGCCGAAGGCGCGTCCGGGCAGGCCAGCGGCAACTCCAACAGTGAAGAGAATATCTCGAAGTTCTTCTATTTCAACGTGCAGGGTAACCGGGCCAACGCAACTAATATCACGCTGGATGGAATCGCGATCAATGAACCGGGAGGCAACACGCAAGTGAACGTCGCCATCGGCCTGGACGCGCTTTCCGAGGTCAAGGTGCTGCTCAGCGGCTACCAGGCCGAATACGGCCGTATGTCCGGGGCCAACATCCAGCTTGTCGCCAAATCGGGTACTCGCGATTTCCACGGCATGGGCTCTTACTATAAGCGCCACGAGCAATTCAACGCCAACAACTACTTCAACAACCAGCTTGGACTGCAAAAGCCGTGGTACCGGTTCAACACCTATAACTACAACGTGGGCGGCCCGGTTTACATCCCGGGCAAGTTTAACCGCAGCCGCGAAAAGCTGTTCTTCTTCTGGTCGCAGGAATTCTGGCCGCTGAAGGTGACGAACCCCTTGCGGCAGGTTACCGTACCCACGGCGCTAGAACGGAGCGGCGACTTTTCGCAGTCCCGCGATCAGAACGGCGCCCTGATCGCGGTGACCGACCCCACCACCAAGCTGACGTTCCCAGGCAACCGGATCCCTGCCAACCTGATCGATCCCAACGGCCAGGCGCTCCTCAAGATCTTCCCGCTGCCGAACTTCCTGGACCGCAACATCTCCGCCGGTCGCTACAACTATATCTCGCAGATTCCCGGGGAGACCCCGAACCGTGTGGACACCTGGAAAAGCGACTACAACATCAGCCCCAGGGACATCCTGTCCTTCACGTGGTCGGCGCATTTCCGGCGCGAGGAAGGCTACGCCACCCGCTCCAGCGTGAGCTGGCCGATGAACTCCACGCGCATTCAAAGCCGTAGCCTGTTCTACGCATGGCGCTACCAGCACATCTTCTCACCCGGACTGATCAACGAACTCACGGTCGGTGCAAACCAGCACCACGGCTGGGATACCATCGAACCCGGCCAACTCGCCACAATTCAGCGCAAGACTTTTGGGCTCACCGCCGCCGATCTGTTCCCGGCCGCCAATCCGCTGGGCCTGATTCCAGCTACCGCGTTCGGCGGAGTCCTCAACGCCGCCACCACCGCATTCGGCGGGAACTATCCACTCGACAACAACCGGGAGATCTTTAACTTCGCGGATAACCTCACCAAGATTCTCGGTTCCCACACGCTCAAGTTCGGGGTACTGATGGAGCGGCTTTGGGTCAATGACGGGCCTACGGGAAAGAGCGCCAGCGGCTTGTTCGACTTCAGCCGTGACGTCAACAACCCGCTGGATTCGGGCTACGCCTATAGCAATGCCGTTCTCGGCAACTTCGACAAGTATCAGCAAGGTAACATCCTGGCTTCGCCCGCATTCCGCAACAACTCGGTCGAGTGGTTCGTGCAAGACAATTGGAGGGTAAACCGCCGGCTGACGCTCGATTACGGCGTCCGGTTCTCTTGGCTGCCTCCTTTTACTGATGCGAACGGCCAGCGCTCGGGCTTTGTGCCGGCGAAGTTCGATCCCAGGAAACAAGTGCGGCTGATCCAGCCCGCAATTGTGAACGGTCGGAAGGTTGGCGTAGATCCTGTAACTGGGGCCACCTTCGCTTCGGCCTCCATAGGAGCCATCGCCCCGGGTAGCGGCGACCCCTCCAACGGCATCGTGGTCGCAGCTTCCAATAAGGACTATCCCGCGGCCCTGGCCAACGGTCCGGGAATCAAGGTTGCGCCCCGCTTCGGCTTTGCCATCGATCCATTCGCCGATGGCAAGAGCGCTGTGCGCGGCGGCTTCGGAATGTTCTACAACAAGCTACCGTCCGGTTCTTACGGCGGGCTTTCCACGCAGTATCCCATTTTGATCACGCCGACGATCAATTTCGACACGATTTCTACGTTCGCGAACGCGCCCGGCCTGATCTACCCGCAGGACGTCCAGGGCCTCGACCGCAATCTCGGGACTCCGATGTCGATGCACCTAAACCTCTCGGTGCAGCGCGATCTCGGGTTCGGGACCGTAGTGGATTTGGGTTACGCCGGTACTCTGGGCCGCCACCTGCTCTGGCAACGTAGCCTAAGCACGATCCCGCTGGGCGCCAATTTCGATCCCAGAAACGCCGACCCAACCAATCCGAAGGTGCCGCTGTCGCCGGCGTTCCTGCGGCCCATCGTGGGCTACAACAACGTAGGCCAGCTCGAAACCGCATCGAGTTCCAACTACCACTCGATGCAAGCCAGCGTGAACCGGCGTTTCGCCCACAGCGTGCAGTTCGGCGTGAACTGGACGTGGTCCAAAGCAATGGACTACAACGACGGCGATACGGATTCGATCAGCGTCCTGGTGCCGGTCCGGGTGTGGAACTACGGCATGGCTTCTTTCGACCGGACCCACGCTTTCAAGTTCAACTGGCTTTACGATGTCCCCAGCTTGAAGAGCGGCATGGCGCCGCTAAAATTCATCGTCAGCGATTGGCAATTGTCCGGCGTCGCCAGTTTCGTGAGCGGTGCGCCGACCACCGTCGGGTTTACCACAACCAAGGGCATCGACATTACCGGCACCGCCAGCCAGGGTCCGCGCATCAACGTGACCGGCAACCCGGTGCTGGCGAAAAACGACCGCACGTTCTACCGGAACTTCGACACCAGCGTCTTCCAGTTGCCTGCTGTAGGCACCTTCGGCAATGCAGCCAGGACGCTGCTGCGCGGCCCCGGCATTAACAATTGGGACCTCTCGCTGTCCAAGAACTTCCCGATCAAGGAACGCGTGAAAGTGCAGTTCCGCTGGGAGACGTACAACGCATTCAACCATACGCAGTTCAGCGCCTTCGATACCACCGCGCGGTTTGACGAGACCGGCAAGCAGGTAAACAAGGCATTGAGCCAGTTCACGGTCGCCCGCAACCCGCGAATCATGCAGTTCGCGCTGCGCGCGACATTTTAGTCCAAATCGTAGTGAGGCAAAGCGAGACAACGAATGATGCAGCGCAGACAATTTCTCACGCAAGCAGGGATCGCGGTGGCGGCGCAATCCGCACTCCGCGCCGCCGATACGAACTCGATTGTGGTGGACCCCAAGCCTCAGTTCGACATATCTCCGCATCTCTACATGCAGTTCATGGAGCCGCTTGGCTCCACCGACAGTTCCGCGGAAGCGGCATGGGACTACGACCGCGACGATTGGCGCAAGGACTTCGTGGACGTGGTCGCGGACCTCGCACCTGGCGCCATACGCTACGGTGGGCTCTACAGCCGCCACTACAAGTGGCGGGAGGGCGTGGGACCGGCGGAGAAGCGGCCATGGGCCAGGAATTACTTCTGGGGAGGCAAGGAGACCAACCGAGTCGGCACTCACGAGTTCGTGGACCTTTGCCGGCGCGTCGGCGCCGAGCCGTTTTATTGCGTCAATTTCCTAAGTGACGGCGAGAAACGTTTTCGAACCACTCGTGAAGGGGACCGTACGGGAGACGCCGCCGAGGCCGCCGAATGGGTTTCGTATGCCAACGACCCGGACAACCGCGAGCGAAAGAGTCACGGCCATTCGGCCCCTTACAACCTCAAGCTGTGGCAACTTGGCAATGAGACATCGTACGGCAACCAGACGTTCACGCGTGACGAATCGATCGCCGCAACCATTGACTTTGCGAAGGCGATGAAAAAGCGGGATCCCTCGATAAAGCTCATCGGATGGGGCGACCGCGGCCGGGGAACCAAGGATCTATGGGCCGGTGAATTGCTGAAGCGGGCCGGTGAATACCTGGATCTGGTGGCGATCCATCTGATGGGGCAGAGCCCCAAGCGGCCGGACACGGTGCTCAAGGGACTGCGCTATCAGGAAGACCCCGAACGCGCGTGGCAGGAACTGCTGGAACTCTCCGCCGCCGTCGAGGCCCGCGTCTCAGAATTGGAGGGCGTTATCGCGGGACAGGGCTCCGCGGCCGGCATCGCGGTCACTGAAGGGCACCTCAGCCTGAGCCCGCACAACGCCAACCCGATCTTGCACGAGTGGCTGTCCGCCGTGTATCACGCCCGCTCCCTGAATATCTACCAGCGTCACGGGGCGCGTGTGCAGATCGCCACCGCGGCTGATTTTGAGGGCAACCGATGGACGGTGAATGCCGTCATGCTGCAGACCCCTCGCGGAGTCAGCTACCTGATGCCGGTGGGTTACATCGCGCGTCTGTTCAAGAGGTACAACGGCAAGCAGGGCGTGGAGGTGAAATCCACCCCCTCGGCCTTGGATATTGCCGCCAGCCGCACGGGGGACAAAGTGTATCTCCACGTCGCCAACCTGGAGTACAAAAAGTCCGTGGAGGCGACCATTGCGGTGAGCGGTATGGCCGTGACGGGGGGCCGCGTCTTCGAGATTGCGCCGGAAGACCTGCGGCAGTACGTGAGCCAGGATCAGCCGAACATATTCAACCCGCGGGAGAGTGCGCTCACGGCTGGGCCTTCGCCTAAGTGGCGATTCCCCGCCGGTTCAGTGACGGCCATCGAATTGAATGTGCGGCCAGGCAGTGTAACAGGGGGTCCCCGGAATGTCATCTAGCTACTTAGACCGAAGAGGTTTCCTGAAAGGCGCCGGAACCTTGGCAGCGGTTCCGCTGATCGGCACGGCGTTGGCCGCCGAGCCATACCAGCCGACGCGGGCGCCCGCCTTGAAAGGCTCCGCCCAGTCGGTGGTCATCCCGACCCACGAGTGGGCGGGCGATTTGGATGAACGTCTGGATTTTCCCGGCGACTGGGATATCCAGGTGCTCCAGATGAGGGGCAGCCAGTCGGCCGTCCTTTCCCCGCAGCAGATCGGCGCCAAGCTTGAGCAGCCGATCGGCTCCAAATCCCTCCGGGAACTTGCCGTAGGAAAGAAACGGGTAGCCATTACCTTCGACGACCTGACCCGGCCGACGCCTTCCTACACCGTAATGCCTTGGATCGCCGGGGAACTTCAGGCCGCCGGAATCAAAGATGAAGACGTGCTGTTCATTGCGGCCTACGGATCTCACCGGGCCATGACGTTGACCGAGGTCCAGCAGAAACTGGGCAAGGACATCGCCAACCGCTACGCGTGGTTGAATCACAACGTCTTTGAAAACCTGAAGGAGGTGGGTGTTACCAGCTTTAAGAATCGCATCCGCCTGAACCAGACCTTCCTCGCCGCGGACCTCAAGATCTGTGTCAGCGGCGTCAAAGCCCACGAACAGGCGGGCGTCAGCGGCGGCGCGAAAGCCATCCTGCCGGGACTAGCTTCGTTGGATACGATCGAGTACAACCACCGCACGATTCTGCCCAACACCCACACGGCCGGCACGTTCAAAGTCTTCAAGAATGAGATGCGTCTCGACATGATCGAAGCGGCGCGAATGGCAAAGGTGGATTTTTCCGTCCAGATCGTCATCAACCAGAAGCGCAGGCCGGCCTACGTCTTCTCGGGGGACATCACCGCAGCGCATCAGGCGGCGGCGCGCGTGGCGGCGAATCACTACGTGACACCCTCGCTGAAGGATGCCGACATCGTCGTCTCCAATGCGTATCCCGTGAACAACCAGGCATTTCGAGCGCGGTGGTGGATCGACCGAACGCTGAGAGAAGGAGGCACGGGCGTGCTGATCATCCAGCATCCGCTGGGACTCGACCCGATCCACTGGCTCGGCGCCAGGGCCTCCGGCAAGAACGGAGCCACCACATTCGACATGATGGAGCAGCATCGCAAATCGAAGTTACCGGGAGGCACGGGACTGGTGGTCTACTCCCAGTACCTCACCCGCATGATGATGAATAACTACCCGCCAGAAACCCGGTTCGCGACGAAATGGGATGAGGTGGTGGCGATCCTTCGAGACCGGCACAAGGGCGGAGCGCGGGTGGCGGTATATCCCTATGGAGGCATCCAGGAAGAAGACACGCCCCTGGATGGATGACCGTGAACCCATGATCCGCACCGATGTTCGCATTCTGGCGTGGCTCGCGGTGCCGCCGCAGCGTGCGGCCGCTTGCTCCAGCGGGCCGCACTACACGGTCCGCGAAAGGCCGGTGGAAGTCAACGGCTGCAAGTGCCGATACGCAACAAAGTGCGGTTCGCGATAAGAGGCCGCGCACAAAGTAATCTTCACGAGGTGAGTAACACATGCGAATACGACTGATTCCGGCAATGATGCTGATGCTTTATTCAATTTCTTCGGGAAACGCCCAGGAAACACGCGGCACAATCTTTGGACGCATAGCCGACCAACAAAACTCCGCCATCCCGGGCGCCACCGTAATTGCCACCAATGCCGACACAAACACGGCGATGACCTTATCCACGAATGAGACCGGCTACTACGAGGCGAACCTTCTTATCTCCGGCAACTACCGGATGACTGTAGAGAAAGCCGGCTTCCGCAAATTGATCCGCTCTGGCGTCGTCCTGGCTATCGGCGCGCGAATCGAAATCGCATTCACGCTCCAACTCGGCGAAGTGACCGACAGTATATCCGTGACCGCCGACACGCCTCTGGTCGACACCAGCAGCGTTGCCAGCGCCGGCCGGGTGCTGGACACCCGCGAGGTCCTCGACCTACCCACATTTAACAATAGTCCGCTCATGCTCATCAAGATGACGCCCGGCGTGGAGGCCAGCAATAATCGCCGCTACAACGGCGTGAACGCGCTGGGCGGAACCAACGAAGCCCACAACGTCGGGGCCGTGGGCGGCAACGATTGGTCCATCGATGGCGTGCCGAACATGGGCAACGGCTACGCCGCCGCCTATCTGCCGTATGCCACAACCATCTCGGAATATAAGGTTGCGACGCAGAATTTCGACGCCGCCGTGGGCCACTCCACCGGCATCTCCGTAGCCATCATGACGAAATCCGGCTCCAACGCCTTTCACGGGGACCTGACCGAGCAATATTGGAACAATCGCTGGAACGGCGCGCGCTTCTTTGTCAAACAGGCCTACTACCGCTCCATCAGTGCCGCGGACGCCGCCGGCAAACCGGCCCTGGCCGATAAGATTCGGCGCTCATCGGTAAACCCCGCCGGGCACGCCAACACATACGCCGCCACTATCGGAGGCCCGGTGGTGCTTCCCAAGGTCTTTAACGGCAGGAATAAACTTTTCTTCTTTTTCAGCTTCGATGGTTTCATCGACCGTAAGCCCACCGAGAACACCTTCAACCACACCGTGCCCACCCTGCAGCAACGGCGTGGCGACTTCTCCGATCTTCTCTCTGTCAATGCCGCCAAATATCAGCTCTACGACCCGCTCTCGGTACGCTCCGACCCGAGCCGCCCGGGCCACTATCTGCGCGACCCCATGCCCGGCAACATCGTTCCGAGTAGCCGCATCATCAACCCCGCCAACCAGACCTATACGAAATTCGAACCGGTTCCGAATAACTTCCCGGCGGCCGGCAACCTGGAGCCACTCAACAATTATCTGGATCCCGGCGAGCCCTACAACTGGAGCTACGGAGCTATCTCCAACCGCTTCGATTATCAGTTATCCGAAAAGCACCGATTCTTCGGCCGCTGGTCCTGGCTCAAATATCGCGAAGACCGGCAGGACTGGACCTACGAAACGGCTCGCGGACTGATGACCAACGGCGTCAACCGGAATAATCTCGGAGCCACCGCAAATTGGGTCTACACGCCCAATGCCAGCACCGTGGTGGAGGTCGCCGCCGGCGGCAACAATAACCTCGAAGGAAACATCCTCACGCCGGTAGCGCTCGGATATACTCCAAGTTCCGTGGGCCTCCCTGCCTACCTGGATGCGAAAGCCGGCTCCGCGCACGCGCTTCCAATCATGTCGTTCGCAGGGTACGACACCCTCGGGCAGTCGGTGCCTGCCTGGACCCATTTCGAGATCTTTTCGCTCAAGTCTAACCTTACCCACATCCGCGGCGCCCACAGCATCCGCGCCGGCATCGATTTTCGCGACCACCGCCGCAGTGGCGGAGACCCCGGAATCACCTCGGGCTCTTTTAGCTTTACCAATGGGTTCACTTGTCAGCAGGACGATTGCCTGACGGCCGGAAGCCTGGGCCATAGCTGGGCCGCATTTCTGATGGGCTTGCCGGTGAGCTCCAGTGAAGCCACCAACGCCACCTATGCGCTCTCCAACCCGTACGTCGGCTGGTATGCGCAGGACAATTGGCGCATTTCGCCCAAACTCTCCGTGAATATCGGCCTGCGTATGGAATACGAGTTTGGACTCCGCGAACGACATAACCGTTTCATCGCGGGGTTCGATCCGTCGGCGTCGCTTCCCATCACTGCCCTGGCCCAGGCTGCCTACGCGAAGTCTCCTGTACCGGAACTCCCCGTATCCGCCTTTTCCGCGGTTGGCGGGTCGCTCTACACCGGCGACGGGTCGGTGGGGAACCGCTTTCCCGCCGCCCAACTGATGTTCCTGCCGCGCCTCGGTTTTGCGTACCAGATCACTCCGAAGACCACTCTGCGCGGCGGCTACGGCGTCTATTATGATACGATCAACGCCCAGAACCAGTCTCCCGATCAGAGCGGGTTCAGCCTCACCACCACCGTCCCTGCCTCTAATGACTTCGGCCAAACGTGGCTCTCCGGCGACCCGCGCAACGGTGTCTCGCCGCTGACCAATCCCTTCCCCCTGCGCAGCGACGGCACGCGGTTCGATCCGCCGGTAGGGTCGGCGCTCGGGCTGATGGCCAAGGACGGAAGCGGCTGGACGTTCCTCGATCCCAATTTCCAGCGCGCCCGCGAGCAGCGCTGGCGCCTGGACTTACAGCGGCAGTTCGGCTCCAAGACCGTCCTCTCCGTAGCCTACGCGGGAATGTATGCCAACCACGTCCGTCTGACCAGGAAGCTGGATGCGCTTCCTGCGCAGTATTGGGCCTACGGAACCACTCGCAATAATGCACTTGCCACCAACCTGAATCAGAACGTGACGAATCCGTTCTATATTGCGAACTATTCGTCGCTGCAGAACTCCAGCCCCGTGATCTATCAGGCACTCGCGTCGCGCTCCTTTTTCACCAGTCCCACCATTCGCAAGAACCAACTGCTGCGGCCCTACTCGCAAATGAACAGCCTCAGTCAAACCGGCGGCTTCGGCGAGACCAAAGGCGAATCCGCGGAAGTTGTTTTCACGCGGAGCTTCGCACAAGGGTTTCAGTTCAGCGCGAATTTCACCGGCCTCGTCGAACGCGACCGCGATTTCTACAACAATGAGTTCGACGCGGCGCCGACGTGGGAACTGAGCAATAACGGCACACCCTGGCGCTTCGCCCTCACCGGCATCTGGGAACTGCCCTTCGGCAAAACCAGGTGGCTCGCCCACAGCGGCATCGCGAACGCAGTGCTCGGTGGCTGGCAACTCGCCGCCGCCTATGAAGTCCAACCCGGCCCGCTGCTGAATTGGGGCAACGTGTTCTTCAACGGCGACCCAAACAATATCTGTTCCGGCTGGACTCAGTCACCCGACCACTGGTTCAATACCGCCGGGTTCGTGACCGACGCGGCTCAGCAGCCCGCAGCCTTCCAGACCCGTGTATTTCCCCGCCGCATCGGTTCCTGCCGGGCCGACGGATTGAACCGCCTCGATGCCAACATCGGGCGCAAGTTCCAAATTCGCGAGGGAGTCTATTTTCAGTTGCGGCTGGACGCCCTGGATACCCTGAACCGTTCGCAACTCGACGTCCCCAACCTTGACCCCACATCGACGAGTTTTGGTAAAGTGACCAACAATACTTCCAGTACCAACCGCTTTCTGCTGATTCAAGGGAGATTCCACTTTTAACCTTATGTTGCCGCGCAGAGAATTTCTCAAGCAAGCGGGACTGGCCGCTGTGGCGCAGACCGCGCTCCGGGCCGCCGATGCCAACGCAATCGTGGTGGACCCGCGCCCGCTGTTCGACATTTCACCGTGGCTCTACATGCAGTTTATGGAACCGCTTGGCGCCACCGACAGCAGCGTCGAAGCCGCCTGGGACTACGACCGGGACGATTGGCGCAAGGATTTCACGGACACCGTAAGAGACCTTGCTCCCGGGGCCATGCGCTTCGGCGGTCTCTTTAGCCGCCATTACAAGTGGCGCGAAGGAATCGGACCCGCATCCAAACGCCCCGCCATCCGCAACTACTTCTGGGGTGGCAAGGAGACCAACCGCGTCGGCACCCATGAGTTCGTCGATTTCTGCCGCCGCGTCGGCGCCGAGCCCTTCTACTGCGTCAACTTCATGAGCGACGGCGAGAAGCGCTTTCGCGCCATGACGGAAGGCAACCGCACCGCCGATGCCCGCGAGGCTGCCGATTGGGTGTCCTATGCTAACGATCCCGACAACAAGGAACGCAAACAGAACGGCACGGCAGAACCCTACAACCTCAAGCTCTGGCAACTCGGCAACGAAACATCGTACGGCAACCGCTGTTTCACGCGCGACGACGCCATCGCCACCACCATTGAATTCGCGCGCGCCATGCGCCAGCGCGACCCTTCCATCAAACTCATTGGATGGGGAGATCATGACGCCAACGGCCTCTGGGCACCGGAAATGCTGAAGCGCGCCGGCGAGCACATCGATATGGTGGCGATCCACATGATGGGGCAATCCCCGAAGCGTCCCGACACCGTGCTCAAGGGGCTGCGGTACCAGAAAGACCCGGAGCGCGCCTGGCTGGAACTGATCGAAATGACCAAGCGCATCGAAGCGCGAGTCACCGAACTCGAGGGTGTGATCGCCGCCCAGTCCGCGAAAACCGGTATTGCCATTACCGAGGGGCACCTCAGCCTTAGCCCGCACAACGCCAACCCCATCCTGTACGAGTGGTTATCGGCCGGCTATCACGCCAAGTCGCTCAACATCTACCAACGCCATGGCGCCAAGGTGAAGATCGCAACCGCGGCCGATTTCCAGGGCAACCGCTGGACCGTGAACGCCGTCATGCTGCAGACGCCCGGTGGTGTGAGCTATCTGATGCCCGTCGCCTCCATTGCGCGCCTCTTCAAGAAGTACAACGGGAAGCAGGGCGTGGACGTAAAGAGCGCGCCCTCAAGCCTCGATATCGCCGCCAGCCGGACCACCGACAAGGTCTACCTGCACGTCGCCAACCTGGAATACAAGCGGTCTGTCGAAGCGACGTTCGCCGTCCCGGGCATGACCGTCAGCGGCGGCCGCGTGTATGAGATTGCACCGGAGGATCCGAGGCAGTACGTCAGCCAGGATCAGCCGGACGTATTTAAGCCGCGCGAGGTTCCGCTCCCGCCGGGATCCGACCCGAAATGGCGATTCCCGGCTGGATCCGTCTCGGTCGTCGAATTGGACGTGCGACCGGCATGATTCATCCAATGGCGCGCCGTCCGGCAAAAGCCCTTGCATCGGTTATTGTGGCGATAAGCGCCGCAGGATTGTCCTGCTCGCCGTTCTCCCCGCGCCCCACCTACACCGCCCGAGAGACCACTGTGGAGATAAACGGCCGTAAGGCCGTATCGTTGGAGGAGACCGGTGCCCGCACACGGTCACCGCGCATTGTGGGGGCCGACGTCCTCCCTGGGCGGGGCATGAACATCTACCAGATTCGGGCTTGGTTTCCCGGCAGGGGGGTGGTGAACGTCCTCGTATCGCCGCCGCTTGAGGAAGGCCGCGAAATCTTGAACCTGGGCCCGGGCGATGAACACGGTAACCGCTCATACCGGTTCGGCGCGATCCTGGCGCCGTTCGCCAACCGGATCCGCGGCCGCCTCCTGCCGGACGGCCAGACGATTGAGACCACTGTTGCCGGAAGGCCGATGCAACTGGTGGCCAACTCGCGCGGGCGTTCCGGCAAGGTTGAGCCCCATGCCATGCATGGCCTGATTTTGGCACGAGCTACCGACAGCCTGGTCACTTCATCATCCACGCAGGAGGCCAGCGCGACTGGAGTGATCGAGGCAGGCGACTTCGACGGACACTGGCCCTCCCGCTCTCATATCGAAATCACCGCCAAGGTGACTGGAGGCACATTCGCCTTCACCGTGACAGCGCGCAACACGGGCGACATCGATCTGCCGTTCGCGGTGGGCTGGCATCCGTATTTCAGGCTTCCCAGCGGCCGGCGCGAGCAGGTGCGACTGCACATCCCGGCGCGCCAGCGCGCACTGGTCACCAACTATGACGAGGTCTTTCCTACCGGCGACGTTGCGCCGGTGAGCGGCACTGCATACGATTTCTCCATGCCGGGCGGCGCGCCACTCCGTCAGGGCATGATGGACGACTGCTTCCTCGACCTGATACGCACTTCCACCGGCGAGGCAGTGGGCGAGATCATCGACCCGGCAGCGGGTTATGGCATCCGCGTGCGAGCTCAGTCGCCGTCCATCTCTGCCTTTCAGGTGTATGCGCCAGTCGATCGTGCAGTGGTGGCCTTTGAACCGCAATTCAACCTTGCCGACCCGTTCAGCCCCATCTGGAAGGGCCGAAACACTGGTATGGCAATGCTGAAGCCAGGCCAATCCGTCACCTATTCCGTGGTGGTGGAGGCGTTTGTCCCGTGAACGCCTATTGAAGATGGATCGCGGGGTGACCGCTCCCGACGCCGGAGAGAGTCTGGCAAAAGCCGACCTGTATCGTATGGCTTTTCATACGCTGCCTTCGTTCGATCCCGGAAATCGCCGAAAATGGGCAGGAATCTGAGTCTTCGGACGATACGACATCGTAGCGCGCGCGTTCGGAATGCATATTGTTCGCGTGCGGCGGACCGCCGCCACGGAAAGCCGGCAGAACGGGAGACGCGGGTTTTGGCCTTGGGAGGCTGGACGTTTCCAAGATAAATACTCTGAAACTCCGTTGATCCAGCGCTCAACCGGTGCTACGATCCGCGTATAAGGGTCTTAATTTAGCGCGAAGTCACCAGCGTCAGCGTTTGACGAATCAGGAACCGGCGTTTCGGCTGGGAGTGGCTTCCAAGGAGAAAAGCAGGGTGAGAAAATCAAGTCTTCTTCTCGTGTTGGCCGCGTTGTTCGCCGCCGCGAGTTCTATGTGGGCACAATCCAGCCGGGCTTCGTTGGGCGGCCGTGTGACGGACGCGCAAGGGGCGGCGGTGCCGAATGCCGAGGTCGCGGTGATCTCCGAAGCCACGGAGGTGAAGCAGACCACCAAAACCAACGATCAGGGCAATTGGGTGGTACAGTTCCTGATTCCCGCACGCTACAGCTTCACGATTTTCGCCGCCGGATTCAAATCCGTGGAACGCAAGGGCATCGTCCTGCAGACTTCGGACAACAAGCAGATCGATTCGCAGCTCGAAGTGGGCTCCACCAGCACGGAACTCACGGTGACTGCGGAAGTGCCGCTGATCGATACCACGGCAGCCACATCGGGCACGGTGATCTCGCAGGAGCAGCTTCTCGAGATGCCGTCGAGCTCGCGTGTGCTCACTCTCCTGGCGGCGCTGTCTCCGGGCGTGTTTCAGCAGGATCAGAACAACAACACGGCGCACTTGTGGTCGCACGATGCGGCTTCGCAGATGACGGTAGACGGCGGACGCAACAACACGCGCTCCAACAATTTCGAGCTCAACGGCATGCCGAAC
>JANYJN010000466.1 GCA_025358475.1 Candidatus Solibacter sp. | reverse complement strand
AGGTGATCAAGACCCGCGGCTCCTTCCCTAACGAAGACGCCGCGATCAAGCTGCTCTACCTGGCGCTGATGAACGTCGCCAAGAAGTGGCATACGATACAGGGCTGGCCGCAGGCCCTGAACCACTTCGCGATTCTCTGGGGAGACCGCTTCCCCGAGCGCGCGAGGTAACTACAATGCGAACCGGCGTTTACACAATTCTCTTGACACTACCGCAGTTTGCGCGAGAACGTGCTTGAGGCCACGACGGCGTTCTTCTTCGACCAACCCTTGCCCGCGCGGGTTCGCCTCCACTTAGTCCGCGACGAAATCATGTCCGTGGCATGAAGATCCCACGCGCCGAGGTGCATCAGGTTGGCAGCCACATCATTCCGGAGACGTCAGAACCGACTTACCAACGGATTGCAATTCCGGAACACGACGCTGTCCGACGCGGAACGCTCATTTCAATCCTCCGCGCTGTCGCCCAGCACAAAGGCGTAACACGCGACGCGATCATCGGGAGCTTGTTGGGCCTCGGGGATCGCAAGCCTACTTGCAGGGGTAATCCGGTAAGCGATGCGAAGCGCAATTGCAGTGGAGCGATCAGAAGGTTGCGCTACGGGACGAATGAGGTTGTCACGTGCTCCAGACGCTTGGCACGATACAAAGGGAGACGATCAGTTCGAGCGGGGCGGATTAGATCAGTCCATCTCGATCCATAGGTGGCGCAGTTCGATCGAACTAAAGCCATTCTCGCGGTCATGAATCGAATGTAGCCAGGCCATTCGTAGGACGCCATCCTTCCGATCGAACTGAAGAAGATCTCTGCGACTCCACCCTGGAATCTCTGCGTCGGAAAGTTCAGTAATCCAACTCGCGATACGCGCGTCCCAGTACTCGGTTGCCTCCCTCTGGACGTATGCGATCATTGACGCAAGGCGGTGGGTAGATCCGTGAGCACCGCTCTTGAAGCGCTGAATACCTCCGGCGGACGAATGCTCGCTGAAGACATACTCGCGCTCATCTCGGCGGCTTCCCTTCGGAATTGGCAGGCGCTTGCATTCGATCGGAAGTATGGCGTCGAAGTCGGTGTGCCGGCGGCCTTCAATGCAAATCGTCGTGCCGCATGGCGCGGGAACGATGTCGATCTTTCGTCCAGCATTCTCTTCGTCCCGTTCTTCTGGGCGGAACTGCAGCACATCCCAACCATCCGAATGCCGTGCGACTCCGTTCAGATGCGCACAGAGTTGAGACGAAAGAACAGTCTCGGAGCTTTCAACCGGGCGGTCTGGCCGATCTCTCCATTTCGGCAGTTCTCTCGCAATAAAGTCCAACAGTTCGTGTCGAAATGTAGCTGGGGCCTGGACGTCCGTGCTAAGGGAGCCAACGACATTCGGCTGTTCGAGACCGCTGGCCAGCATCGTTCAAAATCCTTGAGCACGAAGGTCTGCGAGGGTTTCATCCGCATCCCTCAAAGCAACGGAATCCAACCAATACCGAAGCCGCGTCGGCTTGAGTAGGAAGACGAAATGTCCGTCGTAGAGACGGGCAATACGCGTGACTTGAAGACTCGTGCCGCGTTGTTCATGGAGGAGTTTATCGATACGGTCTCTGAGTTCATCGGCACCGGACCAGTCGATACTCGCGGGCCCAAACGCGTACGGCTGGCAAATCAGTCCTGGCCAGGAATACGGGGCAAGACGCTTTAACGGGCGGTGTCGGTAGAGGGCGTTAATCTGTCGCGTATAAGTGTTACTAAAAGCAACAAGATTATCGGTGCCGTTCTCCCGCATAGCTTTAGAATCTTCTCCCCGCCGGATCAGTTCGCCGAAGTAAGTGAGTATGTCAGCCACAAGACGCTTCTCGTTCTCACTTAGATCTAGTGATCCGGATTCTGGATACGGTATCGAGTAAATGTCGTGTGCTTGGAGAGCCGTTGCCTTTTGAGTGAATAGCCGAGGGCTAATGAGAGCAAGGTATGCCCTGATTGCGTCCTGATTTGAGGCGATGAACGCCTCAACCGTACGAAGTTTACCTATGTCGCGCTTTTGTGCTGGGAATCCGACAATCTGTTGGGTATAGGTTAAGTAGTCTCTGGTCCAAAGTGCGGTTGGAACATTCATGTGTTCTCGAATGAGAAGCATGGGGGGAGTGAACCGACCTTTGGTGCGTGGCCCTTCGTACGGCTTATTTGGAGCTTTTGTGATCGCTGCCTCATCGATGCCTTCTTCCGTCAGCGCTGACGACCGAAGCAGTGGCTTACCAATAATATGGTCGGCGCCTCGCGACACACCGCGTCCGCCCTCGATGAAGCCCTCACCGAAATCCCAGCCTCGGTCTGTGGCGTATCGGCCCAACGTTCGGTACTCCGAAAGGCGTTGAACGAGGCCTAATGTCCGTCCGCCACCAAGGAGGTTCGCACGCCACACAGCATCGGAACGGAGAACAAGACTGCGCGGAACCCAGTGAAGATCGTAGTAGTCGATATCGAATCCTTGTTCCGCATCCGCCCTTCCTGTCCGGCGGAAGGTAGCGTGCAGAACCTTGCGGTCGGTTGGCGGCTGCACAGCTTCGGCAACAACGACCAGAACTTTTGTGTCGGCGCTTCCCTTCTGAAAGAGGCCCCGTACAGAGATGAAATCGAGGATCTCGCGGACATCCCATGTTCGAAAGAAATTCAATCGAAATTGGAGAGATTGCTGATTGTACAGAAAGTTATATTGCTGGAGCATGCAAAGCACGCCACCGGCCACTAGCGACTTCACGCCTTCATGTAGAAATAGGTAGGCGAGTTGCTTGTCGGGCAATTGGCCGTTATCGTTCTGGTAATCGTCGTAGCTCCGTTGTGCCCCTGGCGTCTTGAGCTCTGAGGTAAAAGGCGGATTACCCGTAATGACGCCTACACGATCGCCTAACATTCTACTCGTGCGCGCCTCGAAGAAGCAGGAGTGATGCAATGTCTTTCCTGCGAGCGCAGGAAAAAGTTTTATGCTGGAGCGAATCGCCTCAGGCTCCAACGCATCACAAAGCGCGAGGCAGAGACTGAACGAGGCAAGCTCAATTGCTCCCTCTTCCAGGTCAACCCCATGTACCCTCGTAATCAGATGCCTGAGCACATCGATTGTAGGTCGTTCCCAGTTGTTGCGTGTGCGCCAGTGGAGCACCAGACGCTTGTACGCCTCAACCAGGAACACGCCGGAACCGCACGCGGGATCAAGGATGATTTCGTTGTGTTCGTGGAGTCGATCGAGGCGCTCTGGGCTGAGCACTTCATCGAGCATCAGGCGGACTAAGAATGGTGGAGTATAGACTGATGTATCCACGTCGCTCACAAAAAGCTGATAGATGTGGCTGATGAGTTCGACAGGCAGATCCCGGAATGAGTAAAGTTGCCACAACGTCAACTGACTATTGAGTTCTTCGTGCGCCTCAATGAATCGAGCAAAGCGCGCTAGTTGAACGTTTCCCTTGAGCGATTCTCGATCGGATTGCAGCAACGTGAAAATACCGCCATTGAAGCGCTCCTCAAGATGCGTGAGTAGTTGGGCGAGAGCATCACCGTTAGCCAGCACCTCAAAAAACTTGCTCGCGCCTGACAAAAATCCGCTGAAATAGGCGGGCAGGAGTACGCCGCGCTCCTCTAAGTAAGCAATGAGCAGCGACAGGATAAGGAGTTTTCTGCGCAACTCCTTTCTTAAGATACCCTTTTGATTTATATCATTATTGAGCGATCTGACTGCATTGATCAGTCGTTTGTGCGCAGCCTTATCAGGATCCAGAATAGTGTTGCAGACTGCCGGATCATCCCAGAGGGTGCCGTTCCTGACTTGCGTCGCGTTCCACCACGGAGCTGAAGCAATGTCCGTTGCGAGTTTCAACGTCTGGAAAGGTTTGCACACAATGGTGCCGTTCGGGCCGAGAAAATCGGGCTTGTGAGCGCACCGGAACAACTGGACGACTCCCGCAGCCTTCCGGTAAATCAGCGGAACTCCTCCCCAGGACCAGAGCCGCTGGTGTAGTCGCGCGAACGCCGGATCATCTGCGGGCCCGTCGGTTACGAATATGAATGCCTGTGGTGTAGATGGTCTGCCGTTCCGACCGACCTCAAAGAACACTGCCTGAGCACCGTAGGCCGCAGCCTTTTCAATGGCAACGACCTCTTCTGGCGGGCGCCCCGTGGGCACGTAGCCAGCGACCGAAACAATTCCCTCTTCGGGCGGCAGCGCGGGGAATTGTTCCAGATCAATCAGCCATTGCGTTTCGGTTGGCATCAGAACAGCGCACTCGGGTTGCGCACTCCTGCGCGTGTGGCGTCAAAGCTACAGTCGCCAACCAGTATAACGCACAGGCGAACAAAAGGCGAATGTAAAACCGGATAAACCCCCTCGTGGGCCTCACTAGCGCGCATGCTACTCCTTCCAGGCATCGAACGCATCGTACAGAAGCTCGTTGAGCTTCTTGTTATGCTAGGCTGCATAGGTCTTGAACTCTCGCCGGAATTCAGGTGGCACCTTGAAATTGAGCGGCGATGAGCGACCGGCCGATATTTCGCGGGCTGGCGGCGGTGGCGCTTTCCGCTTTGGGCCAGTTGTCATAGAGGTTCCTCCGTCAGCTTAGAGTCACCTGATAAACGCAGCAAAACAAGGCATTTAGAAATTGCTCCCGTAAGCAGAATATACCAATAGCACGAAAGAACGCAATCGTGCTTTCGCTCAGGCAACTCCGACCACGGACGGAATCGACCCGCCCGACGCAGCCTTCTCCGGCCTTGTGATCGCCCAACCTTCAGGATTACTCACCACAAACGCGCTGACGACCGTCCACCCTCGTGTTCCACCTGGCCCGGTCGTCGCCGGCTCGTAGCAGTACCGCCGCCTGAAACGTCCTGTTACGGCGATCTGGAGCGTCCTGCCCGCGTCTGCACGGACTGTTGCCAAGGCTGGCACTCACGGCGGCGCGATCTGGAAAGGGCGGTGCGTTACAATGTCATTTCATTTGAATCAGGGCCCATTTCCGGCCGGGGCGTCCACATGATCCGCGCTGCGATCTTCCTTCTCTTGATAGCGCTCACCCAGGCTGCACTGCTGCTG
>JANYJN010000457.1 GCA_025358475.1 Candidatus Solibacter sp. | reverse complement strand
GAATTCTGCATGAGCGAGAGCTGCGGCAAGTGCATTCCGTGCCGTGCCGGGACGCAGCAGATGCACGGCATTCTGGAAAAGATTACGGCGGGAGAAGCTACCCCGACGGATGTCGCGCTGCTCGAAGAACTCTGTGAACTGGTGCGTAGCACCAGCCTATGCGGGCTGGGACAGAGCGCGCCCAATCCGGTGGTGACCACGCTGAAATACTTCCGCGACGAATACGATGCCCACGTGACCGGAGATGGCTGTCCGGCCGGAACCTGCAAGACCAAGGACGAGGTGACTGTATGAGCGCGCGAGCTCCCATCCGCGTCAAGACGCTGACCATCGATGGCCGCGAGGTTGGCGCGCGCGAAGATCAGACCATTCTCGAAGTCGCCCGCGAGAACAACATCTTCATCCCCACGCTCTGCAATCTCGCCGGGCTCAGCAACGCCGGCGCTTGCCGGTTGTGCATTGTCGAAGTCAGGGGCGTCAACAAGCTTCTGCCGGCCTGCGTCACGCGCGTGTCGGAGGGCATGGAAATCACGGTCAATTCGGAGCGCCTCGCCAAGTTTCGCCGCGGCATTCTGGAACTGGTCTTCGCGGAGCGCAACCACGTGTGCAGCGTCTGCGTCACCAACGGCCACTGCGACCTGCAAAACATGGCCGAAAAACTGGGCATGACGCACGTACACTTCCCCTATCAATATCCGCGCATGCCGGTGGATGCCAGCCACGAGCGTTTCGTGGTGGACCACAACCGCTGTATCCTGTGCTCGCGCTGCGTGCGCGTTTGCGACGAAATCGAGGGCGCCCATACGTGGGACATCATGTCCCGCGGCGTCGATTGCCGCGTGATCACCGACCTCGCCCAGCCCTGGGGCAAGAGCGAAAGCTGCACTGGCTGCGGCAAGTGCGTGCAGGTGTGCCCCACGGGCGCGCTCTCGGAGAAGGGAAAATCGGTGGCCGAAATGTCCAAACGGCGGCAGTTCCTGCCGTATCTCACACTGATGCGGGAGGGAAGACGATGACCGAGACCAAGAACCAGAGCAAGGTCAGGCTGGCCACCGTGTGGTTGGATGGCTGCTCCGGCTGCCACATGTCGCTGCTTGATACCGACGAGCGCCTGGTGGCGCTGGCACAGCGCGTCAACGTCGTCTGGGGTCCGCTGGTGGATGCCAAACAGTTCCCCGAGAATGTGGATGTCACCCTCGTGGAAGGGGCCATTTCGAGCGAGGAGGATCTGCACCGCATCCGCCTGGTGCGCGCGCGCACCAAAATCCTGGTCACGCTCGGCGATTGCGCCATCACCGGCAACGTCTCGGCCATGCGCAACAACTTCGGGGCCACCGCGGTCCTCAAACGCGCCTACCTGGACGACGCCACGCTGGACGCGC
This sequence comes from Candidatus Solibacter sp., assembly GCA_025358475.1. Lineage (GTDB taxonomy): Bacteria > Acidobacteriota > Terriglobia > Bryobacterales > Bryobacteraceae > Solibacter. The sequence continues at coordinate 1,367 of JANYJN010000457.1, read as the reverse complement.
AGATTCCGCGCCAGGTGATTCCGCCGCTGCTGGCCATCGTCCGCCCGGTCCACGAATTCGTGCCGGTCGATGTCTTCGTCCCCGGCTGCCCGCCCTCGGCGGACCTGATTTTTTCCGTGCTCAGCGATCTGCTTGAAGGGAAGATGCCCAACCCGGCAGCCAAATTCGGATAACTTATGCCACGGCAAACAATTATGATCGACCCGGTGACCCGCATTGAGGGCCACTCCAAAATCTCGCTACATCTGGACGAGGAGGGCCACGTCGAGGAAGCCTACTTCCATGTCACCCAGTTCCGCGGGTTCGAAAAATTCTGCGAGGGCCGCCCCTTTTATGAAATGCCGTCGCTCATGGCGCGCATCTGCGGCATCTGCCCGGTCAGCCATCTGATCGCTTCGGCCAAGGCGTGCGACGCCATCCTGGCGGTGCGCATTCCCGAGGGCGCGGTGCGCCTCCGCAAGGTCCTCAACCTGGCGCAGATTCTGCAATCCCACGCGCTCAGCTTCTTCTATCTCTCGGTCCCCGACCTCCTCCTCGGCATGGATTCCGACCCGGCCTCGCGCAATGTCTTCGGCGTCATGGAGGCCAACCCGGCCATGGCCAAAGACGGGGTCCGCCTCCGCCAGTTCGGCCAGCAGATCATCGAGTGGCTGGCCGGCAAACGCATTCATCCGGCTTGGGTGGTGCCCGGCGGTGTAAGCACTCCTTTGACCGCCGAGAATCGCGACCGCATCCTGGCTGGCATCCCGGAAGCGCTGGCCATCGCGGCGCGCGCCCTGGACTGGTTCAAGAACGAAATCGAGCGCTTTCGCGAGGAGATCCGCACCTTTGCCAATTTTCCCACCCTGTTCATGGGCCTGGTCGGCGAGGATGGCGGTCTGGAACACTACTCCGGCAAACTCCGCTTCCTCGACGCCGGCGGCCACATAGTCGCCGACTACGCCGACACGACCTTTCCCGACTACCTGGCGGAGATCGCTCATCCCTGGAGTTACCTCAAGACCAGCTTCTACAAGCCCCTCGGCTATCCCGATGGCGTGTACCGGGTGGGTCCGCTGGCCCGCATGAACATCGTTGACGGCATCGATACACCGCGCGCCGGCCAGGAGTGGGCCGAGTTCCGCGACCTGGATCGCGGCGCCGTACTCTCCAGCTTCTACTATCACTACGCACGCCTCATTGAAATCGTCTACGCGCTGGAGAAGATCGAACAACTGCTGCGGGATCCCGACGCGCTCGATTCCAACGTCCGCGCCCATGCCAGCGTGAATAACACCGAAGGCATCGGCGTCTCCGAAGCCCCCCGCGGCACCCTGATGCACCACTACAAGGTCGATCGCGACGGCCTCATCACCTGGGCCAACCTG
>JANYJN010000178.1 GCA_025358475.1 Candidatus Solibacter sp. | reverse complement strand
GCGACGATGGGTTTGTCGAAGTCCCCGTCCTTCATTCCGGTGGCGCGCCACAGGCTGCGCGCGCCGGCCATGTTGCGGCCATGAGTGGTGGTACGGGAACGATAAACAGGCATGAGTATCTGTTATTACGATAGCAGCCGCCCGCGGTCATAGCGGAGATATCGGCTGGCGCTAGTGTCTCCATTCGGAGGACTGCAGTCGTGCTGCGACACACGCGGCGCCGCCGTTGCCAACGGAGCTAAGCCGGTGTACCTTAGGGTTGTGAGCCCTCTCGAACACATAGTCGATGACCTGAAGACGCTACCGTCGGCCAAGCTGGAAGTTGCCGCCGACTTCGTACACCGGCTCAAGCGGATCAGCGAGGAAGAACGCCAGGCGATTTTCACTCGCACGGCCGGTGCACTCTCACCAGAAGAGGCCGACGAGTTGGAACGGGTTATCGTGGAAGGCTGCGAGAAGATCGATGAACACGGCTGGTAGTGTCCTGCTGGACACAAACGTGGTTATCGCGCACTTCCGAAAAGATCCCGATCTCACTGCGCGTTTGAGAGCGACCCCGGCTATTTACGTCCCTTGGGTGGTGTTGGGCGAACTCCACTATGGCGCCCTGCGGGCGCAGCGGCGGGAAGCACAACTGGCGCTGATCCGCGATTTTCTGCGATCTGCCACCATCCTGATGCCGGATCAGGGTATCAGCGAGGTGTACGGCCAAGTCAAGGCGGAACTCGCCAGCATCGGCAAGCTGATTCCGGATAACGACATCTAGATCGCGGCCACAGCCCGGCAGTTCGATCTTCCGCTGGCAACCAGGGACAGTCACTTCGTCGCAGTGCCTCGATTGACGACGCTCGCCTGGTAGCGTGGGACGCCGTGCGCGTCACCACGCCAACCCCGGGAAGGGTGAGTGGTGGAGCAAGCTTTCGGGGACGGGGTTCGTCGGGCGCGTTGAGCTACTTATGCCATGTGGTAGAGCATGACGTAGACCACTACGCCGGTGACAGAGACGTAGAGCCAGATGGGGAGCGTCCAGCGGGCGATCTGGCGGTGCTTGTCATAGCGGGCGGCCAGGGCGCGGCGCAGGGTGATGATGGCGAGCACGGGGACCAGAGCCGCCAGAATGGTATGTGTAATCAGGATGGCAAAATATACCGTGCGCAGCGTAGTGCCTTCGTGGTGAAAGGGCACGGATCCCACTTGCGCGTGATAGACCAGGTAGCTCACCAGGAAGAGGCAGGAAGTGGCGAACGCGGTCTTCATGACGCGGCGGTGCTGGTGGATGCGGCGGCGGCGAATCAGCAGGTAGCCCCATACCAGGAGCACGGCGGAGAGCGCATTCAGCGCGGCATTCAGCGAAGGCAGCAGGGAGATCATGAGGGTTCGCTTTGCAGTTGGCGGATATCGTGCAGCAGCGTTTTGGGAAAGCCGTCGTCGCTAGAGAGATAGTAGCCGCGGATGCGGCGCTTGCCATCCACCAGGACGAAGCGCGTGCTGTGGCTCAGGCTGCCATCCACGCTATTCAACTTGAAGGCGTTGAGGCCGAGATCGTGGAGGCGCGCCATTTCGCCGGTGAGGAAATACCAGCGGGCGGGGTCGGCTTTGAAGTGGGCGGCGTATTTGGCGAGCACGGGCGGGGTGTCGTGGGCCGGATCCACGGTGAAGCTGACCAGCTTCAATTCGGGCGCGCTACCGGTGGAATTCTGGATGCCGCGCATCTGGTGGCTCATCATGGGGCAGGGGCCATCGCAGGTGGTGTAGATGAAGTTGGCCACCCAGATGTGGCCATCGAGAGAGTGGCTGTCGAACGGCGTATCGGTTTGGAGAGTGAGTTGGAATTGCGGCACTTGGCCGAGGACGGGCAGGGGCTTCACTGGGACGCAGGCGGCCAGCAGGAGGAGCAGGCAGGCGGCAAGAAGTAGGACAGGCCTCCTGGCCTGTTGGGATGGGCCTTCGGCCAGCGAAATTTCATGAACAACCTGAGCGCTGTCGCTAGAACGGCTGGCTTGGTGGGGCGGACCCCCCGGTCCGCGGCCGGCGCCCCCGTCGGCCTGTTGGCACCCTGCGAGGTGCCGATATCGTTGCCGGGGCAGCGGGACGAGGGCGTCCCACGCGGACCAGGGGGTCCGCCCCACCAAGTCACGCGGGGTAGGTTGGGGGTGGTCAAGTGGGTTCGGCAGATCGGCCAGACAGGCCGGGAGGCCTGTCTTACTCATGCGGCGGAGCGCGTGGATTTTTGCGCCGCTAACATGCCGCTGGCCAGGAGGAGCGCGATGCCGAAGGCGGCCGTCACGATGAGGCTCAACGCGGGGCCGGGGTACGCGTTGGGCAGGCCCAGAGTATGATTCAGCAGCGCCACCGAATAGGTCATCGGATTGGCCCACATTATGGCCTTGACCACTCCATGCGCCGTCGCCATGGGGAACAGCGCGCCCGAGACCATCCACATGGGCACCAGCAGAAGCATCATGATGCCGTGAAACGCGGCGGTCGAATCCATTTTCCATGCGATTGCAAATCCCAAACCGGT
>JANYJN010000382.1 GCA_025358475.1 Candidatus Solibacter sp. | reverse complement strand
GAGGAGAAGCCCCTCCGCGACTGGCTCCAGGAAGTGCTGATGAACTGCCTTGGGTACTACACGTTCTCGTTCGGCAGACTCAAGATCGGCGTGCGCGAGAACTCGTCGACGGTGGAGGCGTTCACCATCGGGAACATCGTATTCAATTCGCTCCAGTTGGCTCCGCTCAAGCCCTCGTTCGACCACCTCACCGCCAACTTCGCGGATCAGGACTACAAATTCGTCAACAACTCGGTCACCGTCTACGATATCGACCGCGCCACACTGTTGGGCGGCGCGGCGGGCCCGCTGTTCCTGAAATCGACCGTCAACCTCTCCGGCACATGCACCAAGTCGCAGGCGGCGCGGATCATCAGCATCCGGCTGCGCGAGGAGTTGGGCGGCACCAGCATCGCGGAGTGGAAGGCGGCGCGCCAGTTGGTCTTCCGGACCACGGTTCTGGCGCTCAACACCGAGCCGGGAATGGTCTGCTCGATGACTCATCCGGACATGCCGGGCGGGATGGGCGAGTTCCGCGCGTCGTCGTGGAAGCTCAACAAGGACTACTCCATCGACATTCAGGGTCGCACAACCACGGATTCGATGTACGACCTGGTCGCCGGCCCGAAGCCCGCAGACGTCGTGGCCACGCCAGTTCCGGACGAGAACCTGCAGGACACCGGCGTGCCGGGTGTGGTGCTGTGCACACCGACACTCACCGATTACGGGACCTATGTTGCGGACAACATCGTGGTCCAGCCCGATGCTTCCGGCAACACGAACGTGGTGGGCGCCACCGAGATTACCCTCGGGCTGTACTACGTCGACGAGCTCGCCACCGATCTCTGGGCCAGCATCGATGCTGCGATGGACGCGGCCACCGATCCGGCCACGGTCAACTGCACTGTTAATTCGAACACGACCCGCGGCTTCCGCGTGGGCGATTTCGTTGTCTTCAACGATGAGGCCGCGGACGCGAACCACGCCGGCCGTCGCTCTTACGAGTGCGCGCAGATCGTCGGGCCCGGCAGCACCGGCGACGTGGTCCACACTGGCGGGTTCCAGTTCCAGCGGGCGTACCCGGGCGTCGATCCGGGCTATGCCACCTTTGGGACACTCATCTGCTCCCACTTGGCCGGGACCAAGTTCTACAAACTGGACTCGAAGACGTTCACTTACGCCGTTAAGAAGGGCTTCTTCCGTACACCCGGCCTGCCACCGCGCGTTGAGGCGAAGATCCCCTCCGTGTGCGTCGTGGCGGCGCTGGTCGGCGTGGCGAACCACTTCGGCTACGGGCCGTTCACGGTGTTTCCGCAGAGCCATCACAACGAGCCATTCATGCCCGGCGACCGCACCTGTTCCGGCGGCGCCTACACGTTTCAGATCCCCGGCTCGCTCGCGGCGCAGGACAACGTCGCGATCCCACTGAAGGTGCAGAACGCCGCTTCCATCCGGTGCGTCTACGCGTACCTCCAGCAGGGGACCAGCGATGGCCAGTCCGCCTACGTCGTGAAGTACTCGACCGATGGCGGCACGACGTGGAACGCGCTGGAGAAGATGGGGATTGCGCAGAACATCGGGACGCCGTTCAAGAACACCTGGGATTTTCTCGTGGCGCAGGGCTACGGCAAGCCGGAGACGCGCCGCCTGCCGTATGACGACTACGGGCTGGTACCCATCGCACCCATCACCGGCAGCGGAGTGGCGCAAGCGGTGGCCACGGCTTCCTATGACGCTTCCACCAGCGGGCTGGTCCCCGGCGACTTCGTGTTCCTGGAGTTCGGTCTGGCCGACGAGGAGCACGTGAACGTGATCTCGGTGGACACGGTGAATCAGACCTTCACCGCCATCGTGACCAGGAACCATCCGGCGGGATCGACCATCCGGCCCTCGATCTGGCCGACCGCGGTGCTCCTCGAGGGCAACGACCTGGCATTTGATATCAAGGCTGTGGCGTCGCTGAATCCCGGATCCGATCTAACCGTCGTGATTCAGACCTAGGACTAATGCTCAAGAGCCAGAATAAATCGAGACACGATTCGCTCGGTAATCTCGTCCACGTTCATCCGATGTCCACCGTGAAAAATGTAGAGGTCTCCGTCTGGCTGAGCCTGCAAATCGAAGGTATCTTGCTGCTCCAGTCCGCCGGGTTGATACAGCACGAACACCGAGCCCTTGGCCCCGTTGAGACTCACTACAACCTGACCACAATGTCGTGAGTCCAACTCCCGCACGATCGCGAAGGCGTCGTCACTTCTCGCCTCGCACCTGAATGCACCCAGTTCCTGGTCGTGGTTCTTTCGGTTGAACTCGTCAATGGCAGCGGTGGCATGCGCCTCCAGATCTTTCATGACCTTCATCGGAGCGTCACCGCGTCTGATGCGCTCTTTCCAGCGAGATTCTGCTTGTTCGCCAGTTTTCGCCTCTCGATCGCTGAGCAGCTTATCGATCCAATCCATCTCTCACAGCATATCTCTGTGCGGACTCCGCATGACACCAAGGGGCGATCTCGATGCCTGAAGAGCCACTACATATCTTCGACCCGCGCCGGAACTTCCAGTTGCAGGGCTTCGCCGGGCGAGCCGCGACCACCACGCTCCACGACGCCACGGAGACGGGTATCTCCATCTCCGGGATCTTTCAGGCCGCGGAGGATTTCGCGGTGCTGGGCTGGTGGAACGCCTACGATTACTTCAACCATCTCCGGCTGAAGCACTTGCCGAAGACCGATCTCTCCGGCCTGAAACTGGAGTTCGACATCGAGTACGACCAGACGCTCGACGGCGCGATCCGCCTCGACGCGGCCAAGTACCCGTCCGTCTCCTGGGACGCCATGACGTTCGTCACCGGAAAAGGCGACGTGCACGAAGTGCCACTGTTGTCGCACGCCAGCGTAGTCTCCGGCGCAGAGACGCCAGCCATTGCGACTCTCTTCATCAGCGGCGCTGAGAACATGGACGGCGGGATCGACTGGCTTCATCTCTATTTCCGCGACACCCGCTACACGGTGACCAGTTCGGACTGCCGCATTGAAACCCGGTTGACCTCCGCGATCAAAGCCGACGATGTGGCGATACCAGTCCAGGATGGAAGCGGGTTCAATACCGGGGATACCATCTGGATCGAGCGCACGGGCAAGAACGAGGAGCAGATCCATTTGGTGGGAGGCGGCGGAGCCGTGCTCAACGGGACGGTGAAGATCGACCATCCGTCCGGATCTTTTGTAACCCGCAAGACGGAGGTGTTCCACGTCGCGCAGAAGCTTGCAATAGCCATCAACACCGCGGGCGACACGGTCGCGGGCCGGTTCGGCCCGGACCAGAGCGGTGTAATAAAGGCGCAGGCGTGGGGTGGTGGAATCATCCTTACTTTCGCGCTGGGTGCGGGAGCGACGCCACGCTATGGCAAACTCGGCAACCTGGATCGCGTCTTCCTGGCGCATGGGCGCACACTGAACGGCGCGCCGCAGTCCACAGGGCAGGGCTTCCAGTGGACGGATGGCAGCGGCGCCGGCGTCCAGTTCTCTGGTGGCGACAACGACACGAAGTACCACATAGCTCTCGACTTCACGCAGGAGCTCAAGGACCGCAACGGCGTCGCCGTCCCGATGACCGACTGCCGGAAGATCTACATGGTTTTCGCTCCCCGCTTCGAGCCATCGGAAGCCGAACTGGAGGACGGATGCTTACTCACATCCGATGTGAGCGCGGGGGACACGGCGTGGAGCGTGGACGATTCGTCGAAGCTTGCCGGCGGCCGCTATTTCATCGGCGCTTCGGACACGGAGGAGCGTGTTCAACTCCTAACCGTGGTTTCCGCGACGCAGATCGCGGTGGCGCGCGGCTATCAGTCGTCGACGCCGGCCGCGTGGACGGCGGGCGCGCGGATGAAGAAGCTTTCGCCCGTGAGCGGTTTCGCCAGCGACGTGGAGTGGGGATGTACAATCTCGAACATCGCGGTCACAGGCGACGGCAGTTTGAAGGTCGGAGGCGGGTCTGCGCGGATCGAGGAGGCAGACCCGCGATGCCAGACCACGGGCTATTGGGAGGACTACAAGTACGGCGCGGCGGGCTGGCCTTCGCAATGGTGGAGCGCCGGCCACGCCAGCCGTGCCACGCCCAACGATTCGACGGACATCCGGAAAGTGTCGCTCCGTTACTCACAAACGGCGCAGCACGATCTGTATCTTGGGACGTTCCTGAACACCGATTGTGGGAAGGTGGCAGTGACCATCGACGGCGCGGAGGCCGCAGGGTCGCCGTTCGATCTGTACCTGAATGAGTTCGGCGGGACGACGGCGAATTTTAAAGTCGCGGGCGGTATCGCGGCTGGAAACCATACGGTGGAGATCGCGGCGCTGTTTCAAAAGAACGCCGCCAGCACCGGCTACTACTTCTATTTCGACTACCTATGGCCACTGGTTTCCCAGAACGTGCCGGACGCCCCACAGGTCTACTCGAACGTATCGATGGCCATCGACTTCGATACCGACCATGGCTACAAAAAGCCTCCGGCCTGGAACCTGTGGCAATTGCAGAAGCTCGGCTTCAATGGCCATGCCGACGTGTACATGGGCGTCTTCTGGAACAACAAGCGGCGGCGCATCAACGCCACCTACCCGTACGCCACGGTGGCATTTTCCGGCACGCCCGTGGCGGGTGACGTAGTGTCGTTCTCGATTGGCAGAACTACGGTGAGCCACGCGATCGGGTACGGCGAAACGCTGCAGGGGATCGTTTCCGCGATGCGCGCCGCCATCAACGGGATGTTCGCTGGCGTGTGGGCAGACAACAACTTCGGATCGAGCAACACGCTCCGTATCCAGTCGAAGGCTCCGTCCTGGGTCTTCACCGGCCTGGCGGTGGGCCTGCCCAACTCGGTGACGCTCGCGCTCTCGGACCACATGGGCACGGCTGGCGGCGAGGGCACGTGGGAGATGATCGACGGGACCTCGCCGGTAATGACCGAAGGCGCTCGGCGTTGGATCAAGGATCTCGCCGGCCAGTTTCAAGCGGCGGGAATCAAAGCGTCGTTCGCCTTTTCGATGGAGTGCTACCTGCCGCCGCCCGCAATGCGCGCGAAATACTTGTCGCTCATCGGCGGCGTGGTTGCTCCAGGTGCGGACGTCGATCTCGGCGTGCCGTCGCACCAGATGCACTTCGGCTTGCGCGTCCGGACCTACCTGCGCCAGATGTACAAAGAGTGCGCCGACCAGATCGAGGCAGTTGGCCTGCCGGTGGTGCTTCAGTTCGGCGAGACGCAGTGGTGGTATTTCGATAACAGGGTGCAGGACGCGCGCGGCGGCATGCCCTATTACGACCAGGACACGATCAGTGAGTTTGCGGTGGCGAAGGGCCACCAGATCTGGCCGTTCCGCGCGAACACGGACGATCCGAAAGGCGACCCCGCCCATCCCAACGAGACGGCGGATTTCCTGCGCGACCGGATCTGGGCTTACTGCCAGGATGTGATCACATATGTCCGTTCGTATCACCCGGCTGCCGTCTTCGAATGTCTCTGGCCTCTCGATGCGAACCAAGGGGCACCCGCGCCCAGCGCCGCGTTCCGCGCGCTGAACTTCTACGTCAATCTGCCCAGCCAGTGGAAGAACTCCTCCTATGGCATCAAGTATTTCCGGTGCGAGGGATTCGACTACGACGTGTGGCAGAAGAATTCCACGCTGATCCGGCAGACGATCTCGTTCGGAGCTACCCTGGGCAGACCCGCCTCGGAGTGCATGTTCCTGTCAGGACTGTACGGTCCCCCGGACCCACCCCTGGCGCAGGCGTACGGGATGTGGCTTCCGCTGCAGCTCTACTCGTTCTGCGGCTGGGCGCTCGATCAGTTCTGCCTGAACTCCCGGCCCATACCGCTGGGGATCGGATCGGTGCGCGTGAGCAACGCGCAGTATTTCAAGCCCAATGCGGCGCGCGTCATCGAGCAAGTCGTCGCGCGAACCCTCGCGCCGGTGGCGAGCGGCGCGGCGAACCAGTTCCGGGCCAATACGAGAACGTTCAATGACTAACTTCCCGGCGGCGATTGACGCACCATCCACGCTGTACGCACCGGTGGACGCGTTCTCTACCAAGCCGCTTGCGACGACCGCCACGGCCGCAGTGGGCGCGGGCGACTCGACCATCAGCGTCCAATCCACGGCAGGCGGCTTCGCCGGCGCCTACGGCATTCTCAGCATCGACGACGAGCTCGTCATCTACGCGGCGCGCAACGGGGCACAGTTCATTGGGTGCCAGCGCGGGGCGTTCGGGACCGCCGCCGCCGGCCACGCCCACGGCGCGACGGTTCGCGCGAACATGGTCGCCGGTTTTATCACCGCGGTGCAATCCGCGGTGGTGGCGATCGAGACCGAACTTGGGACCGCCGCGGCGCGCAACTACGTCCGGAAAGACGGCGCGGTTACCGTCACCGGCCTGAAGACGTTCCAGGACGGCGCGGCGTTCGGCGCAGGCAATGTCGCGGGCACGGGCCTCGTGCGACTGCCCAATCTCGGCGCGGTGAAGTGGCGGAAGGCAGACAATTCGGGCGACCTCGGCATCGCGTTGAACGCGAGCAACCACCTTGCGATGGACGCCGTGATCGACTTCGCGGCGGGACAGACGTTCGGCGCGTTCTCGTATCCGGACGCGACCACGACGGCCAAGGGCGTTGTCCAGATCGATGTGGTCGGCGGGCTGACCGTGTCGTCCGGAGCCGTCGGTCTGGCGAGCACGGCGGTCACGCCCGGCACCTATACGAAGACCACGGTGGACCAGAAGGGGCGGGTCACCGGCGGCGCATCGCTCGTGGCCGGCGACCTCCCGGCGCACACCCACTCGGCCAGCGACATCGTCTCCGGTTCACTGCCGTTCAGCATCCAGAACAACGGCGCGGCGGTCGGCACGCGACGCGCGTTGAACCTGATCCAGGGGTCGAATGTCACGCTCACCATTGCGGACGACTCCGGCAACGACCGCGTGAACGTCACCGTTGCGGCGGCTGGCGGCGCGACGAACCACAACCTCCTGTCCGCGACGCATCCGGACACCGTCCCTGCCGCGCCCGTCCTGGGCGACCTGATCGCGGCCAACGGCACGCCAGCCTGGGCGCGCCTGGCGGGGAATACCACCGCGACCCGGAAGTTCCTGCGTCAGACCGGCAGCGGCACGGTGTCCACGCTTCCGGCCTGGGACACGCTTCTGGCGGGCGACCTTCCGGCGCACTCGCACGCCGAGTCGGACGTGACCAGTCTGGCAAACGATCTGACGAACCGCCCGGTAAAAGGTGGCGCATGGGCCGTCTCGAAAGCGGCGGTCATCAACTCCTCCGGCCAACTGGACGGCGTAGCGGGAGCCGCCACGGATTGCGTCCTGGTGAACGGCAGCAGTGCGGCCAAGGCGAACGCCGCCCACACCCATTCCGCCACGGATATCGTTAGTGGCACACTCGATAACGCGCGCACGTCGGGAACGGCCAGCGCGACGGCGAGCACACTAGTTCTGCGCGATGGCTCTGGCGGCGCATCCTTCGGCTATGTGGCGGCGAACAATCAGTGGGCATACCTGGACTCCCACTTCCAGTCGCTCGAATCCGGCGCCTACCAGACGGTGGGCGGTCCCTTCGAGAACATGGCGAAGTACTCCGAGGACTTCACCGCCGCGACCTGGGACAAGAACGGCGGATCGTGCTCGGTCGCCGCGAACGCCATCGGTGCTCCAGATGGCAACTCGACCGCGGACACGATCACGGCGGTGACCGCGACACCGATCATCCAGCAGCAGGTGGCGGGCTTGGCATCTGGAGGCCAGTACACGTTCTACGTGTGGGCGAAGGTTGCATCCGGAACGAAGCAGGTATCCATTGCCGTCGTGGACAACGCCTATGCCGGCTACCTCGCGGGACCGACGAGCATCACGCTCACCACGGCGTGGCAGCGGTTCAAGATCACCGGCACGTTGGCCGGTGGGCAGACCGGCCTCTGGATCGTCGTGCGCCAGTTCGCGGGAAACGGCGACAACTGGACGAGCGGCGCCATCTACCTCTGGGGCGCGTGCTTGCAGCAGGGCAACGATCCCAAGAGTGGATATTCCCGGACGTGGGCGTCGCAAACCGGCTTCGTTGCAGCCGGAATCGCGTGCGGTGCGATGGTGGTCTCGGCGAAGGACAGCGCGGAATCACCGCTTCGGATCCATGGTCCCGGCTCGAACCTCGCCGACCACAGGCTGCTTGAGGTCACATCCGGCGGCGAGTTGATCCTGGCTGGCGGAACCGGTAACGGCTACCGCCTTGCCGAACTGATGGGAGCCAACAACCCGTCCGGATGGTCTGGCGTGCTCAAAGTGAAGACGCCTGCCGGAGCCACGGCGGGCTACATCCTGCTCTACTCCAACCCATAGAGGAATAAACCAATGAAGCTGATGCTGAACGAAACTCAGCGTCTGAACCTGCACGCCCTCCTCGGTGCGCAGCGGGCAGACGTGGGATCCATTCGCGCGATCTGGGCCATCCAGGATCGGATCGCGCTCGATGCCGACGAGGAGAAGACGGTCGAAGTCCAACGTGAGATGATCGCTGGCCAGGAACGTCTAGTGTGGAACCCCGCGTTATCCCTGGCGCCGAAAGAGTTCGAGTTCTCCGAGGCGGAGGTCTCGCGCATCAGTGCGGCGATCCAGACGTGGGACTCGTACGGCGTCAACGCCGACCGGAGGTGGTTGGAGCCTCTGGTTCGGTCGCTGTTCGCCACAGAATTGGCGTGAGACCGGACCTCGATCAAATTCAAATCGAATCTTCGATGGCCTTCGATCGAGAGATACGGAGCTGTGGGGCGGGCGCGTGGGCCGGATGGCGGGAGCCAATCGTCGATCCCCGCAATCCATCCTACTTCCGTTTCCGGAGGTGGTGGTTCAACCCTGCCAGCATCTGGTCGAGCGGGATTTGAAACGTCTCGGAGACCCGCAAGAGCGTAAAGACCGTCATGGGCTGCCCGCCTTCGATCTTCTGCCAGTGGCGAACGCTAAATCCGTAGAAGATCATGTCTTCCTGCCTCATGCCGTTCTCTACCCGATAGGAGCGAATCCGGTCGCCCAGTGCATGGAAGAAACGATCGTAGTTGGCCGGCAGGTCTCGGTGTGCTCCCATCTTTACATCATTTGCTCAGAACGGCAAAAACACCACGCCCCAAAAGACGTTTTGGGGGCCGATTGGGGAATTCTATTTTTGTCTCCCATCTCTGGTACTGTTCCGCGAATTGTCACGCAAAAAATATCATCTACCTTTGCGGAGACCAGATAAAAGAGATTAGCATACGTTAGTACAATTCAGGTCGCGGTGATAAATCGAACAGCGACGGAATCCGTGGCGCGGTGAGCCACGGGCGGTGGCATGGGCACGGCATGCCGCTGTGAATCACATTTTGCGGAAGTGGAAGTTGGAGTTGCTCATGCTCATGATTTTTCGTGCTGTCGCGAAGTACTTCCTTACCTTGTTGCTCGCGGTCTCGGCTGCGATTTGCCAGACGGGAACAGCCAGTATCAGCGGCAAGGTCCTCGATGCGAAAACACTGAAGCCCGTTCCGGCCGCACTGGTCATGGCCATTCAAAGCGGGACGCCGCCGTTCAGCAAGAACACCAAGACGGGCGCCGATGGCGCGTTCCAGATTCAGGCTCTCCCGGCGGGAAAGTTTTCCGTCTGCGTTCAGGCTGGCGATGGCTATATCGATGACTGCCAATGGGCCACACCCGCAATGGTCACGCTGGCCGCCGGACAGGCCGTGACGGGAACGTCCATCCGGCTCACCGCCGCTTCAATTCTGACCGTCCAGGTCCAGGATGCTCAGAAGGTCCTGACCCAGAAGACCAAGGACGGCCGCCGGCCGGAGCTCACGCTCGGCGTCTGGGGGCCGAAGGGCATCTAGTACCCTGCCCGCGCCATTGCATCCCCGAGCGCCGGCGGCGCGAGCCCGCAGAGCGCGGTAAACACATACAGCTATCAAGTCGGCGTCCCTCGCGACACGGCGCTCAAGTTCTACATCGCGAGCCGCGATCTGAAAATCGGCGACGCTGTCGGCGCGACCCTGGCGGGGAACGCCAGCCAGCAGGCCTTCACGCACGCGACCGGGGATGCCAACCCAAAGAGCTTCGCGTTCACCGTGCTTGGCCTGTTGCCGTAGGGATTCGGATGCGGAACGGACTACAGATAGCTCGGGGCAAAAAACCGGTACTGCGCCTGCATCGCGATCGGCGCAGCGTGCAGGTACACCATCGTGGTCTCCACGAAGGCGTGGCCGAGTTGCTCCTTGATGGCAAGGATATGCGCGCCGCGGATCAGCATATTTGTGGCGAGCGAATGCCGGAACAGGTGCGGCCAGACGCGCTTGCTGAAACCGGCGCGTTTAGCCACGACACGGATCAATTTGCGAAGGTCCTGCGGCCGGTAGGGATTGCCCTTTTGGAGCGTGACGAACAGCGGATCCTCGGACCCGGCGCCGCACCGGTCGCGATGGAGGTATTCCAGCACCAGCCCGGCGCATTGCGGGGCGATGGCGGCGTCCCGGTCCTTCTGCCCTTTGCCGCCATGAACATGAATCACCTGGGACGCGACATCGACGTCGGCGATTTTCAGCAAGCACAGTTCTTTGTTGCGGAGTCCGGAATAGGCGAGCAGGCTCAAGATGGCCTTTTCGCGTATGGTGCGGCAGGCCGCGATCATGAGCGTGATTTCCGCTTCGCTCAGCGTGCCGCGAATCATTCGCTTCGGCTTCTTGGGGCGTCCGAGGTGGATCGGGTTGCCAATGAACTCGGTGTACCGCTCGAAGGCGAGCGAGGTGTTCACGACGTGGCTGTAGGAAGCGCCGGATTTACGCATCTTGACGATGAACGCGTCCAGGACATGATGCGGGGGATTCAACCCGATGGTGGGGTAAAGCCGGCGGATGGCGCTGACGTATCCGAGGATGGTGCATTCCGTGAGACCCCGCCGGGCGCACAGATACTCGCCGAACGCTTCGAGTTTGCGTTCCAGTTTCGTTTGCGGCGGGGTAGAACTTTTGGTAACCATTGCAATCTCCTGAGCCGGTTGTTGTGGGCGCGGGCTACCGCGCCGTTCGCGGCGTCGGGGCAGGTTAACTCTTCTGCCGCCGCGTTGTCAGACCAGGCACAGAAAAGATCACGGCAGGTCGAGGGAGGAAAGACAGTATGAATCGAGCACATTCCGTAATCGCTGGCGCATGCTCCTGGCTCGCGGGTCATACCGGAGCGTTGATCGTCGGCGTGGCCGTGGTCTGGATGGCGGCAGTTCCCAGCCCCGTGTGGGGCCAGTGGAGCGGCACGAATCCCGTGTGGACGAACAGTAACGTCGGGATCGGGACTACGAACCCTGAGAACAAATTGCACGTCGAGGGCGTTACCGTGCTCCACTTCGACGATTGGGGAAACGACACCCTGATCTTCCGCGGTCAAAAGAGCACGGCCAATCAATGGGGAGAGTATGCGATTCGCACCGTCTATACGGGCCTTGATTTTCGAAACACCCAGACCGGCAATACTCTGCTCCACATTGGCGGCGGCGGCGGCACGTCGGCGAACACTTACCTAAATCCCTCAGGCGGCAACGTGGGCATCGGGACGACTAACCCGCAATACAAGCTGACGGTCAACGGAAATATCGGCGCCCAGGACATCATCGTCACCAACACCGGCTGGTCGGACTATGTGTTCCGGCCTGGCTACCGGCTCCGCCCGTTGAGTGAAGTCAGCGCCTACATCCAGGCGAACGGCCATCTGCCGGAGATCCCCACCGAAGCAGAAGTCAAAGAGAAGGGCGTCAGCTTGGGCGACATGCAGGCCAAACTGCTCGCCAAGGTCGAAGAGATTACGCTCCACATGATTCAAGCGGATGAACGGAACGGTCGTCTGGAACAGCAGAACCAGGAACTACGCGACCACATGGCCCAACAGGAGAAGCAGAATCGGGAACTTCTCGACCGCCTGGCGCGCCTTGAGAAAGCCGCGACGACCGATTCCACACCCGCAGTGGTCAAGTAAGGGAGCGCCAGATGAGAGCGTCGAAACAACGAAGGGTATCGAGTGCCCTGATCCGGCCGGCGCTCTGGTTCAGCGCCTGCAACCTGCTGGCGGCCGCCTTGTCGGCGCAGCCATGTACGAGTCCCTATCAAATTCCAAACGGCACCTACACATCAGGCGACCACAGCCAAGTCAATAACAACGCCCTTGAGGCGTTTGCCTTCGTTCTCAGCGGAGGGGCAAGCGCGACGTTCACGGCAGGCAACTGCATTCACCTCGGTGCAGGCTTCCGCGCGAACGCCGTCGGCGCAACCGTGCCAACCACATTTCACGCCTGGGTGGAAACGGTGCCGTCCGCTGTATCCGTGTCTCCCGCAAGCGGAAGCGGGGCAAGCTCTGCATTTACCTGGACAGTATCAAGCCCATCCGGCTACGGCAACTTGTCGGAAATGCAGGCGATCTTCAACACATCACTCAGCGGCGTGAATGCCTGCTACATCCAGTACCTTCGAGGCTCGAACCTCCTGAAGGTAGCCGATGCCAACGGAAGCAACTGGTCCAGCGGGATTGTGCCTGGGGTTTCCGGCACGACGGGCAACTTCAATCCGTATTGCACGATCAATGGAATCGGATCGAGTGTCAGTGCCTCCGGGGCCCAGATCTCAGTCACGGCATCCATCACGTTTCAGCCAGCCTTCGCCGGCGCGAAGAGCAACTATCTGATCGCCTACGATCAGTATGGTCTCAATTCCGGATGGCAGCCGGTGGGCACGTGGACTATTCCCTCGCCTCCGGCGTTGACCATCACGACCGACTCACTTTCGGGAGGCACCGTCGGCGCTTCTTACGGCGCCACACTCGCGGCCAGCGGCGGAATTCCGGGCTACACGTGGACGTTGGCTGGTGGGGCGCTCCCTAGCGGATTGAGCTTGTCGAGCAGTGGCGTCATCAGCGGTACGCCGACGGGTGCGGGCACCTCCAGTTTCACGGTACGGGTGACCGATAGCGCTTCGGCGACGACGACCAAGGCGCTGTCTATCAGCGTATTGCAGGGTCTGACCATCACAACTAGTTCGCCGCTTCCCAGCGGCACCGTCGGCGTTTCTTACAGCGGCACGCTTGCGGCCAGCGGCGGCGCTCCGGGCTATACGTGGACGACAACGGGTGGGGCACTTCCCAGCGGCTTAAGCCTGTCGAGCACCGGCACCATCAGCGGTACGCCGACGGCTGCCGGCACCTCGAACTTCACGGTGAAGGTGACCGATAGCGCTTCGGCCACGGCGACCAAGGCGCTATCAGTCAACGTAGTGTCAGGGCTGGCCATCACCACGAGTTGGCGGTTGTCCGGCGGCATCGTCGGCGCCTCATACAGCACGACGCTCGCAGCAAGCGGTGGCACTCCCGGCTACACTTGGGCAATAGCCAGTGGGGCGCTACCCAGCGGCTTGAGCCTGTCGACTGGCGGCACGATCAGCGGCGCGCCCACGAGCGCGGGCACCTCGAACTTCACGGTACAGGTGACGGATAGCGTTGCCGCGACGACCGCCAAAGCGCTATCGATCAGCGTAGTGCAGGGCCTGACCATCACGACTCCTGCGCAGCTTCCCAGCGGCGCACTCGGCGTCCAATACAGCGCCACGCTTGCGGCTAACGGCGGCACTCCGGCCTATACGTGGGCCATGGCCGGTGGTGCGCTTCCCAGCGGTTTAAACCTTTCGAGCAACGGAACTATCAGCGGCACGCCCTCGGTCGCCGGCAGTTCCAGTTTCACTGTGAGGGTGACCGACAGCGCTTCGGCCACGGCCACATTGCCTTTGTCCCTAAGCGTTACGTCAGTCGGCCTTAGCATCACCACGACCTCATTCCCTGTCGCCACGGTAGGGGTCTCTTTTGGCGCCCAACCGACCGCCATTGGCGGCACTCAGCCGTTCACATGGACCGTAGCGTCCGGCGCGGTCCCCGCTGGCCTGACCCTGTCGAGCAGCGGCGCCCTCGCCGGTACACCCTCAAGCGCAGGCACTTCCGTTTTCACGGTGCGGGTGACTGATAGCGCTTCAGCGACTGCTACCCGGCTGTTGTCTCTCACCGTTTCGGCGGCGGGATCGCAGGTGCGCACCGTGGAATACATTCGCGGTGGCGGACGAGTGATCGCAATCGAAAACAGCGGGACCGGACCTTTGCTTTCCTGCGCGGCAGTGAATTTGGGCGTCGTGAATACTTATTTCAGTAGTGGCACGCCCACGGTTACTGGTGGTACGCCTCCTTACACATTCTCACTGGCTACTGGCAGTTTACTGGGCCTGAGCCTTAACAGCTCCACTGGGTCCGTTTCGGGCACTCCGACCGCCGCCGGCAACTTCTCCATCCAGGTCCGGGATGCCAACAACGTGCCGGGCAGTACCTGTCCGTTCTTGATCGCACAGCCAACCCTGACCATCAGCACCACCGCACTTTCCGGGGGCCAGGTGGGCAACTCCTACAGCGCTACTCTCAGTGCCACTGGGGGAACTCCGGGATATACGTGGGCTGTGAGCGGAGGGGCGCTCCCCAGCGGCTTGAGCCTGTACAGCAATGGCACGATCAGTGGCACGCCATCAAGTCAAGGGACCTTCAACTTTACGGTGAGGGTGACCGACAGCACTTCGGCCACGGCCACCCAACCCTTGTCCATCACGGTATCGCCGGCCGGGTATGCGAACCTCTATATCTCGACCTCGTCGTTGCGGGTGTACGACCCTTGGGCGCTCTGGATGTATTCGAATATTCCGAATTCCTCCTTCACGCTCTGCGTGACCATTGACAACGTGTCTCAGGGTTGCCGCAACGACTATCAGCCGACCAATGGATCCGGGTACTGGACCTTGTCGGGAACAACACCGCGGCAGACGGGCGTGTGGCGCGAGTGGGTGGTGTTCCCGAACGGAACCACTTCGAACACGATCGTTTTCACCGTTTCGGACTGGGCAACCCTCTCGATTTCAAGCTCCACCCTCCACACGAACGATCCGTGGACGTTGTGGGTAAGCTCAAGCATTCCCAACACGCTGTTCAGGATCTGCGCGAATATCAACAATGGCGGTTGGAGTTGCACACCGTATCAATATTCAACTGGCGGCGCTGGTAGCCAAACTTTGAACGGCACCACTCCCGCGCAACCCGGCAACTGGGAAGAACGGGCAGAGTTCCTGGGCTTGACGACGACTTCGAACTCGGTATATTTCACTGTTATCAATCCGTGAGGAAGATGATGAGACAGATTACGATTCTATTATTCGCCTTGGCCGCGACGGCATTAGGTCAAACCGGCCGAATTACCGGAACAGTCGTGGATGACGCCGGTGCGGCCATATCGGGGGCTAGTGTTACGGCAGCCTTGTGGTCGACCCCGCAGCCGATCCAATTGGTTCCTGGCAAGCCGCCGGCTTTTATGCCGGTCCCCGCAAATGCGCTAACCGGTTCCAAAGGCGAGTTCCAGATCGAGGGGCTGCTGACTGGGAAGTATCACGTCTGCGTGGAGAAGCCCGAAGCAGCGATGCTGAATCCATGTCTGTGGGCGGACGCACCGGTCCGCGTTGACGTGACCACTGGGGCAACGTTCAGCGGCGTTTCGGTCGTGGCCGCGAAGGGTGTTACGGTCAACGTCCGCGTGCAGGACGCCAAGGGACTTCTGATGGCCAACCCCGCACTGGACGACGTGCGGGTCGGAACCTTCCATCGCGTATCGCCGTTCATCCCTGGACAAGTTAGCGACAGAGACCCAGCAGGCAGGACCATGAGTGTGATCGTGCCGCGCGGCCAAGCCGCGAGTATTTCCGTTTCCAGCGCGTCATTTGCTTTGGCGGATGAAAAAGGGGTTCCACTGGCCAGCACGGAAATTCCGGTTTCTGCCGCCGCCGTCGGTAACGCCGCAGTTGCAGTTGGTGCTGCGACGCCCGCGGTGACGGTGCAGATAACAGGGCCGAAAGCGAAATGAAGGTCAGAGAAGACAATGCGAGTAGCTCTGCGGAGCACTAATCCGTCAGTGGAACATCGCGGCGCCGACGCAGCAAATGATCGGGACGCGGAAGGTAGCCGACGCCGGCCAGCGCGAGAGTGGGTAGCAGTTCAGCTTGAAAGGAGTTGAATCAGGAAGCCATGCGAATCTTTCCGAAGAACGGATCAATGCCCATACATGGCGGCAGAGCAGCAGCCGCACCTCCTGCAAGTGCCAGAGCCATACGAGCAGTTGTATTGCTGTCCTGTGCACTTGTGAGTAGCGTGCCGGTCGCTGCGCAGATTTGGAATTCGACAACGAAGGCCGCATCTGCCAGTGCGAAGTCGATCTTTCTGACGTACTCGCAGGGTGCGGGCTTCTACCCCGCCACGGCCAGCCGCTCCGCTGGATCGTTCCTGATCCACGTGGCGGTGCGGGACCGCGAGTCAACGCCGACCTTTCAGATCAGTGACTCCACTGCGAAGAGTGTCAACCAGGCTAGTGTGCAGAAGGGCAAGCCGTTGACGGTGCAAGCCGTGAGCCTGGATGTCGGCGTTTATCGGATCACGGCAGTCGGCGACGCGGCGCATTCCTGCATCATCACCGTGACCAAGCCGTAGACGGAGTTCTAGGACGCGAGCTCCGTGTGGAGGACTTTAACTATGAGAAACACGCCCGACAGAGTATTTCGCCTGCGTTACGCTCTCCTTCCAATCGGCCTGCTGGCCGCTGCGATCCCGACGCTAGGAGACACGACCACGAGCAGTTCTCTCGGATTCTCGGAACCGGAGTTGCTCAAAGTCGGACGTCCCGCGGGATCCTATGCTTTGAGCGGTTTCGACACGGTGAACCTGTTCAACGGAAACTTGTCCATTCATCTGCCGCTGCTGGCGGTGCATGGTCGGGGAACAGCTGGCTATACGATGACGCTTCCGATCTACCAGCGGTGGCGGATCGACCGGACCACCGAGACTACGCCTACCGGCACCTCGGAGTGGCACTACGCCATCCCAGATAACGAGAACTACCAGTTCGGCACCGCAGACCGCCCCGCTTATGGAGCGGGCAGTCTGACTGCGCGGGCGATCGGATTGGCTAACGACGGTGAATTCCAGGATTGCCCGAACGTGGGGAGAATACCCTCTGCGCAAAGGTCGCAGGTCCGACTAACTTTCACTGGCGCCGATGGCTCGACGGTCGAATTGTTCGACAAGAACAGCGACGGCGCGCTGCTACAGATCCCTTCGTGCGGTTCCCCGGCACAATCGGGGCCGGTTTTTGTAGCCAAAGACGGCTCCGGCACCGTGTTCACTGCCGATGCTCCGGTAGATGGGAATTGGGGGCCGGGCACGGTCGAGAGATCCGTGAAAGGGGTTTTGACCTTCAGGGACGGGACGCGTTACAGGTTCGACGGCGATAACGTGACATGGATCGAGGACCGAAATGGCAACCGGGTTATATTCACCTACACCAGCGCACCGAACTATGGCCTGCAGGGGCAGCGCGGCTCGGGCGTAAGCACCGTCACAGACAGCATGGGCCGCGTCATCACGGTCACATATGGTACCAGCGCGAATCCATGCGACCAGATCAATTTCACTGGACAGTCCGGAACGCCGCGAGCAATCAAGGTCTGTTTCGCGAACCTGGGCAGTCGCCTGGCGTCGGGCATGACACCCGTGAGCGACTATGCCCTGGCCTCCCCTCCAACGCTGTTCCCACATTCGTCCGTGACCGATTCGGGCACGTACGATCAGATGGAAGTCTCCAAGGTTGTCCTGCCCAACGCGCAAGAGTACAACTTTTATTACAACAGGTACGGTGAGGTGGCGAGAGTCGTCCTTCCCACGGGCGGACGTTTCGACTACCTCTACAGCGGAGCTGCTAGCTGCGGTGGATCCCAGGGTGACTGCGGGGATGGCGTAGTGTATCGAAGGATGGTTGAGCGCCAGGTGTATGCCGACGGGACTACGCTGGAGGGCAAGACCACGTATTCCCTTCAAGAGGGTGCGGACGCCGCTTCCTGCACCACCCCGACGCCGACGGGCACGTATGCCGTGACTTGCGTTACCGAAATTCATCTGGACGGGTCGGGAGCATCTATGGGCGCTGTGCGTCACATCTTCCAGGGAAGCGTCGAAAGCTCGGTATATCGATATTTCGGCGGGATCGATATGCCCTACTCTCCGTGGAACGAAGGCAAAGAGATCAAGACGGAGAGTCAGACGGCAGCCGGGACGACACTGCGGACCGAGAGCACGGCTTGGGTGCAACGTGCGGGTTATTCGTGGTGGGATGCTAGCTGGTATTTCGTGGGCGGGCACTCGGCTGTCCCAATGGCCAACGATCCGCGGGTTGACCACACTGACATCGCGCTCGACGATAACAGCACGAGCCGGAAGGCGTTCAGCTACGACGACTACAACAACCAGACGCAGGTATCGGAATACGATTACGGTTCTGGCACCCCGGGCGCACTATTGCGTGAGACGGACACCACGTATTACTACCAGACGTATCCAGCCTATGAGACAGCGCACTTGGTGTCAATTCCGCAGATGGCTACGGTCAAGGATGCGGCTGGCAGCGTGCAGTCGCAAACCACCTATGGCTACGATGAAGGCTCACTTGCGGCATGCGCAGGCGCGTCTCAGTTGAGCAGCATCGCCACCGTCCGCGGCAACCAGACCAGCGTGACTCGCAGCCTCAGATACCCGGGGGAAACCGATTCCACGGTGGTCGAGAATTTCACCTACGACGCCGCCGGCAACATTCGGAGCCACACGGACGGCCGATCCAATCAGACCACGCTTCAATACACGAGCGCCTACAACTACGGGTTCCCGGACTCCATCACGAACGCGCTGGGGCATAAGACGACATTCACTTGGGACACTGGGATCGGCTCGGTGACTTCCATCACGGACCCGAATTCGGCGGCAACTCAAGCTGGATACAACGATTTGCTGGATCGGCTCAAATCCGTGACCCATCCCGATGGCCCGTCCACTACCTACAGCTACAGCGACACTACCAACACGATAACTACCGCCGTCAGCGCAGCCAGCGCCAACTGCACCGCCAGCGGCGATTTGGTGAGCGACGTGATCTATGACGGCCTGGGAAGAAAATCCAAACAGATCAGCCATGAGGCCATCGGCAATGTGACAGTCGAGACGCAGTACGACGGCATGTCGCGGCCCTACAAGATCTCAAATCCTTATACCGGTGCGGCTGCCTCCTATTGGACTACCACCACATACGACGCCCTGGGGCGTGCCATCCAGGTTCAGCTCCCCGACTTTTCGAAGGTGTACACCTGGTACAGCGGTAACGCCACCACTGTGAGAGACCAGGCCGGCAGGTGGCGGCGCACCGAATCCGACGCACTCGACAGGCTGACGAAGGTGATCGAAGATCCCATCGCCTCCGTGCCGCCACCGGGTGGGACGACGCCCCTAGTGAACCCGCCCTCGGGCTCGACGGCTAAGACTCTCATCACCACATACACCTACACCCCCCTGGGCCTGCACACGGTGGACCAGCAAGGGCGAGGGCAGCGCACATTTGCCTACGACTCTCTAAGCAGACTCAAGCAGGCCGACAACCTGGAAAGTGGGACGACGAAATACAGCTACGATCACAGTGGCAACGTGACAACGCGGACCGACGCCCGCCAGGTGATCACCACCATGACCTACGACGCACTGAATCGCGTGATCCAGAAAACGTTCTCTAACGGGACCGCGCCCACGGTGAGCCTGTGCTATGACGGGAACACGACGGCGACCAGCGGTGATGCCTTGCCCACCACGGTAACTTGCCCGGGGGCGACGGCGCTCAGCGGCGTCAATGCACTGGGGCATCTGACTTGGGAGAGCAACGGAAATTCGAGTACGTCCTACACGAAGTTCGATGCCATGGGGCGGGTGCTGGCCTCCATGCAAAAAACGGGAACGGTAGAGTACCCTTTCCAATATTCTTACAATGTGGGAGGCAGCCTGGAAGTGCAGACGATGCCGAGTGGGCGGAAAGTGCAAACATGCTACGACCAAGGCGGACGTGTGGCGCAGGTGCAGAACGGGACGGGGACGAGCGCACCGAGTTACGCCAGGGGAATGCAGTACACGCCGCACGGGGCGATCTCGCAGATGACGCTGGGCAACAATCTGGTGGAGAACTGGACCTATAGCGCGGACCGGCTGCAGGCGTCGGCGATGACGGCAACGTACGGCAGCAATACGTACCTGGCGTTGGGGTACGACTACTGCTACCCGTCGGCGGCGGGATGCGCCACAAATAATGGAAATCTGGGGAAGCAGACCATCGGGCGTTCGAGCGGGAGTTGGACGCAGACGTACGGGTATGATGTGCTGAACCGGTTGGCGAGCGCGAGCGAGACGGGATCGGGATCGTGGTCGGAAGGGTATGTTTATGACAACTACGGGAATCGGGCCCTGTGTGTGGCGGCATCGGGCGGGACCCAAACGTGCAGTCCGTCGCGACAGGGTCTGCCAGACTTGACTGGCGAGCCGCCCACCACCTCGGACACGACGGTGGGGAACTGGTACCTCTCCAACAACCGTGTGAACATGTGGGGGTACGATGCGGCGGGAAGCATTCTGTCGATCGCCACGCCGGCCCGTTCCTTCACGTATGATGGGGAGGGCCGGCAGGTTTCGGCCACGGCGGCTGGGTTGACGAACACGTATACGTACGATGGAGAAGGGCGCCGGGTGACGAAAACGGCGTGGGGGCAGACGACGACGTACGTGTACGATGCGATGGGGCAGTTGGCGGCGGAGTACGGCGGGGCGGGAACGGATTCGGGGACGCACTATCTGACGGCGGACACCCTGGGATCGACGCGACTGGAAACGTCAGGGACGGCGCAGACTGGCCCGAGTTTGGTGCGGAACTACGACTATCTGCCCTTCGGCCAAGAGATCGGGTCGGGAACGGCGGGTCGGGACGGGACGTTTCCGGTGGGCTACTACCCCAGCGCGACGACCGGGCAGAGTGATAGATTTACGGGGAAGCCGCTTGACGCCGAGACTGGGTATTCCTTTTTTGGGGCGCGCTACCTCAGCGCGGCTCAGGGGCGGTGGACAACTCCGGACTGGTCGGAGAAGCCTCAGTCGGTTCCCTACGCGGATCTCAGCGACCCACAGACTCTAAACCTCTATAGCTATGTCCGTAACAACCCGCTTGCGAAAGCTGACCCCGATGGCCACGATGCGCTTTGGGTGGTCGACAAGAAGGCCGGCACCATAACACTAGTCATTCCAGTCAACTTCACAGGAAGCGGAGCAACCTCGAAGACCGTAGCGCAAATCGTGCAACGCGACGAAACGCTCTTTACTCCGGGGTCCGGCGTGACGATAAAGGTCATTCCTACCAAAGAACCGATCAATGGCGTATTAAATCACATGGACATTAGTCCGGGCAATGACTTAAAGAACTTCCCGTTGAGCGGTGAGGGCGTCAATCGGGTCGGTGGAAACGAAGGTCATATTAACAGCAGTAATGCGAATACAGTCGGCGCTACGGCGCATGACGTCTTACATTTCGCTGGCATGGAGGATAAGTACGTTGGCAGTTCTCTAGACTCAAACGGCAATCGAGTAAGCGTCCCACTTCCTGGATACCGCTCCAATATCATGGCTGATCGTGCAGGAACAGACTTGAAGGTTTCGCAGTTTCAGGAAGCTGAACGGAATCGAACGACGAAACGCTGCTCGAACGAAAACGGAACATTAACATGCAAGTGAGATCACTACGGCTGTCTGTACTATCTATTGCCGCGTTGATAGGCTCGACATTGTCCACATGGTGCGCAGATCGCACCGCGCCAATACCGGTCGAGTTCTGGCACGTGGGCGACGACGCCCTCTCTCAGAAACTTGCCGTGGCCGCCGAAAGAGCATTCAGGCGGTCACCTAGTTTCCGATTGACCACCCCAGGTAAAGGTCGCACGCTGGTAGTTACGATTATGAGGAACGCTGAATGGGAAACGGTAGGGAAGAGAACCAAGGCGACGTATACTGTGCAGTTCTCATCATTGGACGACAACTCAGCGAAGAATCCGGATGCGGAACAGCGGATTGCCCTGGCCAGGGAAATCAGCATGCAAAAAGGGTCTTGTTGGACGACCGAGTTGCCGAGATGCGCGGCGCAAATCGTGAGGGACGCCAAGATTGCGGCTCGGAAGATGCCGCAGTAGTAGTGTTCACCCGCAAGGCGCGCAAACGGCGTGCGTGTAGCCAGATGCTCGTCGGCGACGCGGCGTAACGTCCCGTAACAGAGAAGACGGCACGGTTGATGCGAAGACGACCAGAGCGAGGCGGGTTGACGAGTCGCCAAACGGCCGCGCCCTACGCCGAAATCGCGCCGGACGATCAATCGGGCCCCCTCATCAAGTGCCCCGGAGATGCCACCGGCTCTGCACACATGGCCGAGTTTGTGACTTTCTCAGATGGCAGCCCATCAGGCGGCGCGGCGCCAGGTGTAGCGATGGTGCAGACCGCCGACGCGATCGAGCGCGATCACGTTGGTGTCCTCGTTTGGTTTGACTTCAACCGCACGTCGGCATGGTGCGTCCTTCTTCAGCGGGTCGTGAGTACGGTCCACCTGCTGGTTGACAGGTCCACGTCAAGAACGCGCGGGATCTGAATGATACGGAACCACGTAGTGATTGCCGAGTCTCCCGTTCGAAAATGTGCTACTTTCTCCGACTCTCAACTGCCATTAATGAAACTTATGGAGAATGAGTTCGAAACCCGACTTTGTGGGGAGCCAAATCCTGTTTGTCCGAAAGTTCAATCCCCAGTAGTTGACGCCCGCACCGTACGTGCGCCCGCCCCCGCCTCGCGCATTATCCCCAACAACGCCAGCCATTTCCGAACGATCTTCTTCTCCGCACCGCAGTCCGGAGAGACGGTTCCGTCGCCTCGGCGCGCCCGTTTTCTCCCCTTCCCTCCTGACTTCTCCACAGCACCGGAGAATGCCCGAATGCG
>JANYJN010000168.1 GCA_025358475.1 Candidatus Solibacter sp. | reverse complement strand
CCAGCCGGCATGGATCAATTCGCGGACCACTTTGGGCAGCGATTTGAGGCCCAGGCGCCAGGCAGCGGCGTCGTCGCCGGCCGGGCGCAGGCCGAGTTCCTTGAGTTTCTCGCGCGCCGCGCCCTCGGCTTCGGCGTCGCGGACCAGGTAGACGCGCTCCTCGGGAAACCAGAGCCCGCGGCCGGCCGAAACGGCTTCCGCCCAGCCGCGGCCGTAGTCCAGCAGGAGGAGCGCCTGGAAGTACTCCTCGCCCCAGGTGTCCTTGTGCTGGGTGACGCGCAGGCCGAGGCGCGGCTGCCCGCGGCGTTCCTCGAATTTAAGTGCCTCATCGACGTCCAGCGGAGGCACCACGTTGAGGTCCAGCAGTTTGGACATGACGCTATCGCGTTCCCGGTCCGGAAACGGAATCTGCTTCAGGGCGATCAGGCGGGTGATCCACGGAAAAGCGCCGCCATCGTCGAGCGGGGCGATTTTGCCGTGCGCCACCAGAAATCCACCTTCCACAATGAGCGAGGGCTCGGTCAACAGCATGCGCTCCGGGCCGCGGCGCAGGGAGCCAGTGATTTTCCATTGGTCGCGATCGTCCTGGCGCACGTCCAGCCAGAGTTTCCAGGGCTCGCCCTCCTCCCAGGCGAGAGGCTGCAAATCCAAGGAGCCAATCTTGCGGGTATAGAGCCGGCCGGTAGCCGCCAGCAAGGGAATCAGGCGCAGGGCAAGGGTATATGGGACCGCCTTGCGCGCGGCCACTCCGCTGGCGCCGGCATACGCATAGACGTAGTATTCCTGCCCGCCGAGGATGGAGGCCATGGCTTCGGCGTCCACCGGGTCGGGCAGCGAGTCCACCTGGGAAGGCGCAATGCGGAACTCTTTGTTGGCGGTCCATTCACCGTTCTTTTTGCGCGATCGGGAAAACATTTCGAGCACGATGGCGCCGGCGATTTTCGAGGTGCCGGGGTCCACCACGTAGAGGATCTCGAACTCCCGCGGCCAGGCCAAAGCCTTCTGCTTCTTTTCGTCCAGGCTTTTGCGGATATCGGTGAGGTACTCCTGCCAGGGTGGAGTCCGCGGGGGCGTGGCCTGCTGGATGGGCGCCTCCCAGCGGGGCAGTTCGCGTTCGTCATCTGGGTTGGAGTCGGGGTCGCGGCAGAGCCGCAGGGCGCCGCCATTGGTGGCTTCCCCCAATACGCCGCGCCGGTCGGCTTCGAGGACGGCCGCCCAAAGATGCTTGCAGCGGCCGAAATCGGCGAAATAGGCGCAGGCACAGAACACCGCGAGGCGGCCGGCCTGGTAAGTCATGCGGATCGGATAGCGGTTGGTGCTTTGGACTTCGCCAAAGAGATGCGCCTGGTTAGCCTCGGAAATTCGCACGGCGTGGGCGTGAAAGAGATTTAGACCCTTCAACTGGAGTCGTCTTTCAAATTGAAATGCTAATTTGCTGGCGAGAGGCATCTGAGAGGCAATCTTTTATTGTAGCTGCTGTGCGGCGCAGGGGTCACGGACTTGTTTCATACGGGGTGCGCGACACAAAAAGTGGATGCCCAGGCGATGCGCCCAAGGGGGGGCGCGGCCAGCAAGAGGGAGGCCAGCGAGAGCAGCCATGTGTTATTGATGGTGCGCATGCGGTCTATCACTCCGCTCTTGATGGTGGCGCTGTGCTCGGCTCCGGCGCAAGTGCGGGCGGCGGCATTCGATGCGGCCTTGTACGGCGCCAAGGGCGACGGTAAGACGGTGAACACGGCAGCCAACCAGACGGCCATCGACGGGGCGGCGAAGGTAGGCAACGGCGTGGTGGTGTTCCCGCCCGGCGTGTAGATAAGACTCCGCCTTGTCCATCCGAGCGCAGCTCGGGGTTAGTTCTCAATCGGCGTCTTAGCCGCCGAATCGATCACCAATACTTCCAGCGGCGCCTTGCGCGATTCCAACTTGAGCCCCGTGGCCTGCAAACCCTTGAAGAGCGATTCGTCCGACGCGCCCTCCAGAAGCCGGATGACCTCCGGGGGGAGGTTAACGCCCGCTGACATTGCCGTTCGGATGAGCAGGGTGCGGTACTCCTCCGGCGTGAATTCGAGCGTGAGATCGTAAGTCCCCTTGAGCTCCGTCATGTCCACCACCGGGCGCTCCATGAACCCGCCCATCGAATCGGCCAATTGCGCCATGGTCAGCTTCCGGGCTTGGAACTTGTTGTCGGCGAGCGAGAAATAGGCACCCCTGCCGAATCTGACCATGGTGCCGCGCGCGCCGCCCTCGGCGGAGACGTTGACTCCCTTGCCGCCGTCACCTTCGGCTTCCGGATCGAGCGGCGACTCTTTCATTTTCAACCCGCCCTTACCGACGACCACGCCATAGACGGAAAACTCCTTCGAATCGCGGTGCATTTTCAACTGGAAGCGCTGCTCCAGCAGGGTTTGCAGCATCTCCATAACCTGATCGCGCGGGGCTCTGGCCGGAAGTTTGGCGTGGATATCGAAGCGCTCCTGCGCGATCCAGTCCGGCCCGGTGACCTGATAATCTTTTAATTTGTAGGCGATCCGGATGTAATCCCTCAGCTAGAGGTAGCCGCAGTGGAACTGCGCGCCATCGATCTGCACGCCGACATGGACTTGCCCGCTGGCTGGCGTGGCGACAGACGGCTTGATGGACGCCACCTCGAATTCCAACCGGGCCGGCGGGGTTTGGGCCAATAGGACGGCCGATGCGGCGGCACACAACATTACACTCCGGATTATTCTCATAGGGGCGTATACGGATTACGCCACAAAAAGATCCGGAAATTACGCTGGCCGCCGCGGTCGCTGTTTGGCGGAGACCGACCGTATGACCAGGCTACCCGGCGCGCCCGGGTCAATGCCCGGCTCGGCGCGTTTCAGTGCGGCGGCCATCAGGTCTTGCACGGCCGGCTGATCCAGGTCCGCCGCGGACGCGAGCACGATGTGGCGCACCACCTTCCCGCTGCCGTTCAGGAGGTGCTTCGGATCCGGCAAGCCAACGCCCTGTAGGAAGAATAGGGTGACCCATCGCGGGTAGAGCGCGATGGAGAAGACGGCCTCGCTTGCCCGCTCGGACGGGCCGAAACCGATGGCCAGCGCGTTGTAGTTGTCATACACCAACTGCACGGCGCCGGGCAGTCGCGCGCGCATCTTCGCCAGGCAAGCGCGCGCCAGCGTGGCGATTGTGGGGGCGTACTTGTGGAGGAAGGTGTCGAGCTGGCTCTCGGGCGTGGACCTGCGCGCTGGCATCCCAAGAGTATATATCTCCGGGCTCAGGCGCGAAAAGCTTCCTCACCGTTCTGGCAATACCGATCAATACGGCGGACGCAATCGAGAACGTGAGCGATGTAGAGCCGGTCCTCCCTCACAAGGGAATCGCCTCGTGAAGGACGCGGTCTCGTATGAGCGGATGAAGGGTACTCTCTTCAGCGATGTCGACTCGACGGCCCAGTTCCTCTTCCAGATCGACCAGCAGCCCACCCGGGAACCACGGCGGCGTACGCGG
>JANYJN010000298.1 GCA_025358475.1 Candidatus Solibacter sp. | reverse complement strand
TACCGGAACGTGACGTCCGCCTGTTTGCAGGCTACCGAGTGCTTGGCGAAAGCTTCGCGGGTTTCCGGATAGTCGGTACGGAAATGGGCCCCGCGGCTCTCCTGGCGGGCTAGGGCGCAACGCGCGATCAACAGCGCCACTTGCCACATGTTGCGCTCCTCGGGCGACTGTGGCGCCAGCGCTTCCAATTGTTTAGCAGCCTCGCGCAGGCCCTCCGCCGAGCGCACGATCCCGCAATTATCCCAGGCGATGCGCTGGATTTCGCCGGAGACAGACCCAGGGACGGACCCGGGCCCGGAGGGCACCCCCCCCGCCGCGCCAGAGCCGCGCGTTGGGACAGCCAGGTCAGTCCCCTTGGTCTCCCGCATGGCGCGGCCGGCCCGAATTCCGAATACCACGCCTTCCAGCAACGAGTTGCTGGCCAGGCGATTGGCGCCGTGAACTCCCGTGCATGCCGCCTCTCCCGCGGCAAACAAGCGCGCGACGTTGGTGCGCCCGTCGAGATCGGTACGCACGCCGCCCATCGCATAGTGCGCCGCCGGCGCCACTGGCGCCGGGTCGATGCCGATATTCACTCCGTAGCGCAAGCACGTCTCGTAGATCCGCGGAAAGCGCTCGCGAATGAAGGTCTCGCCGCGATGCGTGAGGTCCAGAAAGACGTGCGGTGCGCCGGTGAGCGACATTTCGCTGACGATGGCCCGCGCCACCACGTCGCGCGGCGCCAGTTCCCGGAGCGGGTGGTAGCGGTCCATAAATCGCTCGCCGAGTGTGTTGCGCAGATGCGCGCCCTCGCCGCGCAGGGCTTCCGACAGCAGGAAGCGCGGAGCGCCCTCCACTGCCAACGCAGTGGGGTGAAACTGGACGAATTCGATGTCGCCGATCTCAGCGCCAGCCCGGTAGGCCATAGCCACACCGTCGCCAGTGGCGACGTCTGGATTGGTGGTATTGCGGAACACGTGGCCCAGGCCGCCGGTGGCCAGCAAAACCGCACGCGCGGAAATCGGAAACTCGCTGCGTGCTTTGGCGTCCCAGATCATGGCGCCGGTGACACCGTCTTCCACCAGCAGTCCGGTGGTGGCCGCATAGCTGCGAAAGGTCACATTGGGCAGCGAGCAGGCCTTCTGGTAGAGCGTCCGCGCGATCTCGCGCCCGGTGGAATCGCCATGCGCGTGCAGGATGCGGTTGCGGCTGTGCGCGCCCTCGCGGGTGAACGCAAGCTTGTTGCCCACGCGGTCGAACGCAGCGCCCCATTCGATCAATTCCTGAATCGCCGCCGGCCCCTCTTCCACCAGTGTGCGCACCGCGATGGGGTCGCACAGGCCATCGCCGGCAAACAGGGTGTCCTGCTCGTGCAACTCCACCTCGTCGTCGTCACTGAGGGCGACGGCGATGCCACCTTGCGCGTATTCGGAGGAGGATTCCCGGAGGCTGTCCTTGGCGACCACCAGCACCGTACCCGCCTCGGCGAGTTCGATTGCCGCGCGCAACCCGGCCACTCCGGCTCCAATGACAAGAAAATCCGGATTCATCGGTTACTGCAAGCATAGCAGGGGGGCGGGTGGCCGCCGCGGAACGCACCGGTTAAGTGCCCATGGTAAAAATGGTTATGCCTACTTACCAGGTCGAAACGCCGCAACGACGCTATGCCGCTATCGTGGAGCGCGGCGTCATCGGGCAGGCCGCGCACTTCATTCCGTCCAAGACCGGCAAGATATTCGTGGTCACCACCGAGGACGTCTGGCTGCACGCCGGCGCGCAACTCGCGGCCGGGTTGGCGGGGGTTTCGTACCACGTGCTCCACCTGCCGGGCGGCGAGGACCAGAAGCGCCTCGTGCACGTGGAGCAACTGGCCGAGGAGATGGTGCAACTAGGCGCCGACCGCTCCAGCATGGTGATCGCTTGTGGCGGCGGCATCGTCAACGACATGGGCGGATTTCTGGCGGCCATCTTCATGCGCGGCATCCCTGTCCTGCAGATCCCCACCACGCTGCTGGCGCAGGTGGATGCCGCCATCGGCGGCAAGACCGCGGTCAATCTGGTCAGCGGCAAGAACCTGATCGGCAGCTTCCACCAGCCGATCGCCGTGCTCATCGACCCCGCGATTCTGGATACCCTGCCGGAGCGCGAGTACCGCGCGGGGCTCTACGAAATAATCAAGGCCGGCATTATCCGCGAACCCAAGCTATTCACCTATCTGACGGACTCCCGCGCCAACGTGTTGGCCCGCAAACCGGCCGCGGTGGACCACATTATCGCCGAGAGCGTGCGCATGAAGGCGGAGGTAGTGTCCAGCGACGAACGCGAAGGCGACCTGCGCCGCATCCTGAATTTCGGACACACCTTCGGGCACGCCCTGGAGGCGGAAACCGGGTACAAGCGCTTCCTGCACGGCGAGGCGGT
>JANYJN010000287.1 GCA_025358475.1 Candidatus Solibacter sp. | reverse complement strand
GTGCGGCGGCTGAGTGCCACCACCGACGCCGTCGGCAGGATGCTGGGCTACGTTCCGGGCGGCAGCCGCACCTACGACTTCAACCAGGCGCACACCGCCGGGTCCCTGGATTCCTACATCTTCGCCGACTTCCGGACTAATGGCATCCAGCCCGCGCCCAAGACCACGGACTGGGAATTTGTCCGCCGCATCACGCTCGATCTCACGGGACGCATTCCCACCCCCGACCGCGTGCTCACCTTCGTCGCCGACACGGCGCCCGACAAGCGCGCGAAACTGATCGAGGAACTGCTGGCCAAACCGGAATGGATCGACAAGTGGACCATGTATTTCGGCGATCTGTATCAGAACACCACCAACAAGGCGGCCACCGGCCTGAACCGCTTCGCCTCAGGGCGCAACGCGTTTTACCAATGGATCAAGGACTCCCTGACCAACGGCAAGCCGTACAATCAGATGGCCACGGAGCTGATCACCGCCTCCACCGGCAACACATATGACGATGGCCCTTCGAACTTCCTGGTGGGCTCGGTGGTCACCATGGGGCCCACTCAGGACATCATGGACCAGATGACGGCGAGCACGTTCGACACCTTCCTGGGGATGACCCACGTCAACTGCCTGCTTTGCCACAACGGGCGCGGGCACCTGGATGCGGTCAACCTTTGGGCCGCGCGCACGACGCGCTATCAGGCCTGGCAGCTTTCGTCCTATTTGTCGCACACCAGCACGGCGCGGATTCCGGTGACCGCGGGTAACAACAATATCTACTACTGGTCTCTGCTCAACAATCAGAAGAACTTCACCGGGGACTACGCGTTAAACACGACGACCGGCAACCGTCCGGCGCGCCAGTCCACGGCACCCAACTGCAAGGCCGGGCTGGCCTGCTACACGGTGCAACCACAGTACATCTTGAACGGCAGCTCGCCGAAGCCCGGCGCGGATTATCGCGCCGCCCTGGCGGGCAGCATCACCGGCGACAGGCAGTTCGCCCGCGCCACGGTGAACTATTTGTGGGCCTATTTCTTTGGCCGGGGCATAGTGGACCCCCCGAACACATTCGACCCGGCGCGGCTGGATCCGGACAACCCGCCGCCCGCCCCCTGGACGCTACAGCCCAGCAACGCGCGATTGCTCAATGCGCTGGCGCAGCACTTCATCGATAGCAACTTTAACGTGAAAGCGCTGATGCGCGAGATCGTCAACAGCGACACCTACCAGCTTTCCAGCCTATACCCCGGCCAGTGGAACGCCGCCTGGGAACCTTACTTCGCGCGCAAGTACGTGCGGCGACTGTGGGGCGAGGAGCTGATCGATGGCGTGTCGCAATCGAGCGGCAGCCTTCCCTGCACCACCGTAACGTCGGGCGCTTGTTCGGTTCCGGGTTACGCCGTGACCGGCTGGACAGATCTCAATATGGGTAATCCATCCTACGCCATGCAGTTCCCCGACGCGATCAATACGAATGGCGCCACCAACGCCTTCCTGGACAGCTTCCTGCGCGGCAACCGCGCCGATCAGCCGCGGCGCGGCGACGGCTCCATTCTCCAGGCCCTCAACCTGATGAACTCCAGCCTGATAGAGGGCAAACTGGCCATGACCGGCGCCACCCCGAGCCCGTTGATTGTGGCCAGCGCGGCGCTCAACAATGCCGATGCGGTCAACAAGCTATTCCTGACCATCCTGTCGCGTTATCCCAGCGGCACCGAAATGAGCACGGCAGTGGAGAGCCTGGCAACCGCCAACGGCGCGGCGCGTAATAGCGCGATCCAGGATTTGGCCTGGTCGCTCTACAACAAGGTCGATTTCGTTTTCAATTACTAGCGAGGGCACCCCTGATGAGCAAGGTCATGAGCAACGAACAGGAAAAAATCAATCGTTGGTTTCAGCAGCACCCCTGGAAGCACCAGACGTTCTTCAATCGCCCTCACGCCACGCGGCGCCACTTCCTGGAACTGTTGGGGGCGGGCGTCACGGCATCGTTCCTGGCGGGGCATCCGGCGAAAGCCGCCGAAGTGGCCGCCGCCGGGGCATCCCCCAAGGGAACGGCGCAGAACGTAATTTTCATTCTGATGGCCGGAGCGCCCAGCCACACCGACACCTTCGATTTCAAGATGATCGACGGGGTGACGCCGGCATCCTTCGCCCCCGCCACCATCGGCAATATGTACTTCCCGGCGGGCCTGATGCCGAAACTGGCCGCGCTGGCGGGAGATTTCGCCATTGCGCGGAACGTGCACGCGCACGCCGTGGTGCACTCGGTGAGCCAGACCTGGGTGCAGATCGGACGGAATCCGTTGGCCGCGCTGGGCAATATCGCGCCGAATATCGGCAGCATCGTGGCGGCGGAGAGGTTGGCACAACGCAAACCGTCCGACATTTTCCCCACCTTCCTGGCGCTCAACTCCGCCGGTGGGGTCAACCAGGGCTACCTTTCGGGCAAGTACGCGCCGTTCAAGGTGACTCCCGCCCCCGCGGGCATCGGCAACACCACCAGCGCCACCGGCAGCCAAACCCGCTTCGAGAGCCGCTTCCATCTACTCAACGCCCTGGACGCCAACCTGCGCAGCGGCGCTCCCAACGGCGTGCCCATGGGCGATTACAACGAGTTCTATATCGACGCCAAGGAATTGATGTACAACCCGGTGGTGAATCAATACTTCGGCTACCCCACTTCGGAGAGCACGCGCTACGGCGCCACCAATACGGGCAACGCCATGCTGGTGGCCTCCCAGGTGTTGAAAGCCAACCTGGGCACGCGCTTCATCCAGATCACCAGCAACGACGGCTGGGATATGCACACCAACATTTATACCGGTGCTGGAAGCATTCAGACGAAAGCCAAGATCATCGACGACGGCCTGTCCACGCTGATCGGCGATCTGAAAGCCAACGGGCTGTTCGACCAGACGCTGATCGTGATGTACGGCGAATTCGGCCGCACCGTGGGCCCGATCACGGCGCAACTGGGCCGCGATCACTGGGCGCAGCAGTTCTGCTTCTTCGCCGGCGGCGGCATTAAGGGCGGCACCACGGTGGGCCAGACCGACGCGCAGGGGCGCGACACTATCGATTACGGCTGGTCTCAGAATCGGTACGTGTACCCCGAGGATATCGAGGCGACCATCTACTCGGCCCTGGGTATCGACTGGACGACGGTGCGGCACGACGACCCGCTGGGCCGCGGCTTCGAGTACGTCCCGACGACGGGCCCATTCCCCTACATGCCGGTGCACGAACTCTGGGGATAGACGCTTCCGGTTCGCGGTTCAGGTTGGAGGCGTCACCCATCCGAGCCGCGACCGTGAGGGAGCGACTGCCTATTTGTCGGGAAACTGATTGTTCAGCCGGCGCAATTGCTGCTGGCGCATTTCCTCGCGCATAGATTGGACTTCCTTCTCCAGCCTCTTGGTTTTCGCCGCCTGAGCGCTCATATCCGCCTTCAGCTTGGCCGCCTGTTTCGCCGTCTCCCCGCGCTGCTTCTGCTGAGCCTCCAAGTCCTCCGCCGGTTGGCGGTTGGGCAATTTGCCAAGGAAACTGGCTATTTCGCGGAGATCCGGACCATCCTTCCGATGGACGATCAGTTTGACGTCCACCTTCTCGGTGGTCCGGGCGTAGGTGAAGGATCCGGTCTCCAGGTGCGCGGTATCCAGTTGGATGGCCACCGGCAGCGGCCCGTCGGTGATCTCCAGTAGGGCGTCGCTGGCGCGCCGCACGGCAGGGGAAGAGCGATCCCAACCGATTTGCAACTGTCCCTCGCGATCGATGGTGCTGAGTCCGAGGGCGGGGGCCGGGGAGGGCGGCGGAGGAGTAACGGTGGGCACGGGCCGGATGGCTGCGAGCACCCGCGGCAGCCACATTTCCCGGACCTCAAAAGCAGCCACGAGAATGCCCACGACGGCCACGATGCCAATCCCCACTACCATTGAGCGCCGGGCCACCGGGGCGCTTGCGATGGCGAACTTGGGAATCGGCAGTTCGAAGGCCGCCGGCTCGGGCAAAGCAAGATCGGGCAAAGACGAAGCGGGCTCGAGCGGCGCGGACTCGGGCGCGGACTCCGGCGCGGGCGCGGGAACCGGGGCCAGGCGGAAACTACGCGGCGCAAGGCCGTCCAAAGTCTGTGCGGTGGGCGCTCCCGCAGGCATTTGGCGGAAGGGGAGCGCCTCCAGGGACTCTTCCCGGTAGCATCCTGTGGCATGCACGCTGCCATCCTCCTGGCGGAAGAAAAACCCGATGCGCGCCGGCTGGAAGGTGTGCGGCTTCATGACCAGCGCAACCTGCCAGGCTTCCGGGAAGAAGCGGTCGTGGATCGCCAGATCGGCCTCGGACAGAAAGATCTCGCTGCGCGTGTGGGAGTGATACCAGCCCACCGGCCGGAGCCCCCCGGGGACGTTGGCGTAGGAGGATTGCAAATCCCTCAGCCGGGCTTCGTCCGGCGGAGACAGTGCGAAGGAAGGCCCGTAGGCGTGTTCGCAATCGAGCGCGGCATGGTCGCTGATGACGAGGCGGCCCTGGTCGAACTCGCCGAGCAGGATCCCACCAATTTCCGCGCCGCCGCGGGGCAGCGAGAAAAATGCGTCTGTCACCGCCAGCCGGATATCGTCCAGCACGCGCGCCGAGCATTCGATGGTGAAGGGACACTCGGGCACGCCCCAGGTAAGTGTCGTGCTGTCCGTCCCGCTGTGCGTCATATGCCGGCCCGCCGCTTCTTTGATTGTAGGCGATGGCGGCGGCGCGGAAGACCCGGCGTTCGGTAACCACGCGCCTACTAACCTTGGATATACACTTAGGCCCCACGCTAGAGAAATTAAGCAGTTGCGGCCGTGGCGAACGCACTCCGGCGTGCAGCGCCGAGTGGCCACTCGACGCCGAGGCGCCCTGGGCAGCGGGCGTCGGCCTACGTGCCGACGCGGCACGCGGGAGGGCGTGCGCCGACCCCACCGGTCAGGCAACGTGAGGTTGTTCCTGCGTCGGCCCTTGCCGGGACAGGATTTCGCGGACCTTGCGAGCCAAAGCTTCCCGGGTGAATGGCTTGGTGAGAAAGTCCACGCTGGAATCCAATACGCCATGGTGACCGATGGTGTTCTCGGTGTAGCCGGATAAGTAGAGGACCCTGAGGTCCGGCCGGTGGGAGAGCAAGGCCTCCGCCACCTGTTTGCCACTCATGTTCGGCATCACCACGTCGGTCACCAGTAGGGAGATCTTCCCCGGGTGGGCTTGGCTGACATCCAGGGCTTCTTCTCCGTTGGCCGCGGCGAGGACCTGGTAGCCGAGCTGCTTTAACATTTTTACCTCAAGTTCGCGGACCTGGGTTTCGTCTTCCACCAACATCAACGTTTCGGCGGCGTCGCGGTGCGCGTGCTCCGGCTCCTCGAATGCGCCGGGTGAGACGGGCTCGGCCACCCTTGGGAAGTAAAGTTTGAATGTGGTGCCCTGGCCTGGTTCACTGTAGACCCAGATATCGCCTCCGCTCTGCTTCACCATGCCATAGACCGTTGCAAGGCCCAATCCCGTGCCTTTTCCCGGTGGCTTGGTGGTGAAAAACGGATCGAAAATCCTCTGCCGCGTGGCCGAATCCATGCCGTGCCCCGTGTCGCTGACGGCGATCATGACAAACTCCCCAGGCTCCACCCCCATGTGGGTTTTGGCGTAGGTTTCGTCGATCCTGGTATTACTGGTTTCGATGGTGATCCGTCCGCCAAGGGGCATGGCATCGCGGGCATTCACCGCCAGGTTCACAATGGCTTGCTCAATGTGGCTCGGATCGGTCCGGATGTTGCCGGTATCGGCGCCAAAGCTCATCACCAGTTGGATATCTTCACCGATCAGGCGGCGCAGCATGTTTTCGGTTTGCCCGATCACGGCGTTGAGGTTGACGACGCGCGGCTGCATGATCTGGCGGTGGCTGAAGGCCAGCAGTTGATTGGTCAACGCGCTGGCCCGCTCCGCTGCTTTGTGAATCTCTTCCGCATAGCCGCGCAAAGGGTCCAAGTTGGAAAGCTCATCCAGGATCATCCGGTTATACCCCGCGATGACGGTCAGCATATTGTTGAAGTCGTGCGCCACGCCGCCAGCCAGGCGGCCCACAGCCTCCATTTTTTGGGCGTGCACCAATTGCTGTTCCAGGGTCTTCCGCACGCTGATATCGCTAACGAAGGCGATCCCGAAGGTCCCTTCCTCGGTTTCGACGGCGCTCAGGCTGACTTCCACGGGAAACTCCACGCCGTCCTTGCGCTGGCCGGAGAGATCCAGGCCGATACCCATGGGGCGGGCCCGTGGCCGCTGGAAGTACTCCTCGCGCTGCCGGCCGTGTGCCGCCCGTCTTGACTCAGGCACCAGCAGTTCCATCCGTGCGCCAAGCAGTTCCTCGGGAATGTATCCAAACATCTCGCCGGCGCGGCGGTTGACCAGGGCGATCCGTCCCGCACGATCGACGATGACGATCGCCTGAGACGCCGATTCTAGCAATGCGACCACCAGTTTCTCAGTCTTGTGGAAGGCCACGGGGATATCCGTGGGGCGAACGTCGTCGGATGGTGGATGGTTCGGATCGTCGATCATAGCAGATCTTCCGTGCCCCGGCTGTCCGAATCGCGTTCAGCCAGGTACCACCTCCCGATTGGAGCAGGAATATCGGGCAATAGCCAGTCCGAAATTAGGGCCGGCTAAGCGCCCGCTGGTGAGGCGTCGGTATAATGAAGGGGAATGGCCAAGAGTAAAGAGCTCGAACTGCGCCTGCAGAGGACCGAACAGCAACTCAGCGTGTTCCAAAAGGTCAGCCGTTTCATGGTGCGCGATTTGAGCTTGTCCGACGTGCTGCAGGGCATCGTCTCCCTGGTGGTGGAGTACACGCACTGCGATTCGTGCCTGATTTACCTGCTGGATGGCGAAGACCTGGTGCTCTGCGCGTCCAATATGCCGCACCCTTCCACTATTGGCAAGCTGCGCATGAAATCCAACGAAGGTTTGACGGGTTGGGTGGCGCGCGAACGCCGGCTGCTGGCCATCTCGCGGGAAGCTTACAAGGACCCACGCTTCAAGACGTTCAAAGACCTGCCCGAAGACAGCTACGACGCGTTCCTTTCGGCGCCAGTGATTGCGCGCAACCGGGTGGTGGGAGTGATTAACGTGCAACACCGCCTGCCCCATCAACACACGGGCAGCGAAATGGAAGTATTGGCCACGGTGGGCGAACAGGTTGGCTGCGTGCTGGTGCTGGCGCGGATGTCCCCCTCCGCGCTGGCATCGGCCAATCACGTGGAACTGGTGCTTTCATCCGGCCCCGTCGCCATGAAACAATAGGCTTACCGTGACCAATCTCCTTGCCTCGCTGGTATGCACGCTGAGTCTGGTGGCGTCGGCCGCAGATCCCGCCCAAGCCCCCCGGTGGCAGATGCAGTATTTCTACGATCAGGCGAAATCCGAACTCGTGCTGCAAGACATCCAAACTCCCTCGGTGCGGCGTGGCGTGGCCATCGGCAGCATTCAGGATGGCAAGGGCGGCCGCAAACCGACAGCAGTGATGACGTCGGACGGCGGCGCGCATTGGGATGTGGTAAAGCTCGCAGAGGTGCCGGTTTCGCTGTTCTTTCTGAATGACAGCCTGGGCTGGATGGTGACGGAAAAAGGCATCTGGAAGACCGATGAAGCCGGCAAGGACTGGAAGAAACTGCCGAAGCCGCCGGCTTCCCCCAGGCGGGTCTATTTCGTCGACGAGAACCACGGTTGGGCCGCGTGCAATAAGAAGACCGTGTTGGTCACGCGCGATGGCGGCCACAAGTGGGAGCCCATCCGCACGGCCTCCGAACCGCCGGGCGCTGTGGAGCGTTCTGCTTACTCCTGGATCAGCTTTGCCAACAGGAACTACGGCATCGTCCTCGGGTTTAATCAGCCGGCGATGCGCTGGGGCTCCATGTTTCCGGCCTGGATGGACCCCGAGGACGCGTTGAGCCGCCGCGAGACGCCGCACCTCGCCTACACCTTGGTGACGCTCGACGGCGGCAAGACCTGGCGGTCCGGATCAATGTCGCTGTTGGGACAAATGACGCGCGCGCGTTTTTCGGCCAGCGGCCCCGCGCTGGGGTTGGTCGAGCACGGCGTCTCCGCCACCTACCCGAGCGAGGTCTACAAGCTCGACTGGAGGTCGGGAAAGAACCAAACCATCTTCCGCGACAAGCGCTACTTCATCACCGATGTCTGGCTCACCCGCGACGGAACGTCCTATCTGGCGGGTATCGAAATGGCGGGACGGGTGCATAGCATCGCGCCCGGCAACGTCAAGGTTTTCAAGAGCGGCGATATGATTTCGTGGACTGAGATGGCCGTGGACTACCGGGCCGTCGCCCGGCGCGCGATGCTCTCCGGCGCCGACGAGGCGAATCTGTGGCTGGCCACCGATAGCGGGATGATCCTTAAATTACAGTAAAACATTTCTGGTTACGTGCGTGTTATCCACAGGAATTGCACCGGCGCGACACTGTAACTGATTCCAAATAAACCGGATAAATACTGAGGATATGGTCCTATGTTTGCCCAGAAAAACATTGACGAAAAAGCCTGGCGGGAGCATAGTTGGGGAGGTTCCAAGAGGTTTGAGGAACAGCAAGCCGGCGGAAACGTAGCGGACCTGGAACGATGATCCGCAGCCCCAACTTTTACTAGGACGGGCGGCGGGGAGCGAGAGGAAATCGGGCGGATTCGTCAGGTGGACTGGCAGGCGGCAAACGCGGTTGAACGCTTTGATCCCGAAGGACTCAAAAGTCCCGGAGGGGAGTGGAGATCGCAGGCGCGGCAGGCCGAACCGAGTAGTGGAAGTGCAACGGGCCATAGGCAGTGAAGCGGCCGCAACCGGCGCAAACCGGGACGCGGTAGTGGAGCCGAAGGGCCGAACGGGCACGACCAGCGTACTTGGGAGGAAGCGAAGTAGCAGGCTGGGAGCTTTGACCCCGGAATGGAGGTCGCCGAGAGGTGGCAGCCGTTGCGGGCGAGCGAAAAGCCGTTACGAGCGACCGGTTCCGGGCAAGAGGCGGCAAGCGGCGAGCCAGGAAGCATTGATCCGGGGGCTGGAGAAAACGGCCATC
>JANYJN010000285.1 GCA_025358475.1 Candidatus Solibacter sp. | reverse complement strand
GACTCGCTGGTGAAGACCGGCGAATCTCTGATCTCTGCCATCGACCGTATGGAACAGATGGTGCTGGCCAGCCCAGCCTTACTGGCGCGGCTGGAACTGCTGCCCGCGGAGAAAATGCTGGCGGCAATCGACCCTGGGTATCAGGCCCTGGAGGTGGCGGCGCGCCTCGATTCCCACCTAGCCAACGGGCACCTGCATTTCGTGCAATACAATGCGGATTCACCCACCGGAGCGGGTTATGCAGACGCGCTGGCCGAGTTGTTCTGGGAAATCCCGCCGGTCAAGGAATTGCGCAAGAAGTACTCGCTGGCTCGCGTGGGCAGCCGCAAGCACCTCTTGCATGCCCTGCTGAAATCATATAAGCAGTTTGGCGGCGCCAAGAAGCCCAATATCGCGATTGTGGAGTTCCGGCATACGTACTCCTCCGGCCAGAGCGAGTACGAACTCTTCCGCGATTTTTTCCGCGACGAAGGGTACCTGGTGGAGATCGTCCCGCCGGAGCAACTGGAGTATCGCAACGGCGTACTGCGTAAGGGCTCGTTCGAAATCGACCTGGTGTACCGCCGGCTGGGTGTTCAGGAATTTTTGATCCGCTTCGATCTGACGCATCCGCTGGTGCAGGCGTATCGCGACCACGCGGTGTGCGTGGTGAACAGCTTCCGCAGCGAACTGGCGCACAAGAAGGCGATGTTCGGCCTGTTGACCGATGAGGCCATGACCGCCAAATTCCCCGCCGTGGAACGCAAGGCAATCCGCGACCACGTGCCCTGGACGCGCCTGGTATCGGCCGCTAAGACCACCTACGCCGAGAAGCCCATCGATCTGCCCGAGTTCATCACGCAGAATCGCGAACGCCTTGCGCTGAAGCCGAATGACGACTACAGCGACCAGCACACCTACTTCGGCTGGGAGATGGATAGCGCCGGTTGGGACCGCGCGCTGAAACAGGCCATGCGCGCGCCGTACGTGGTTCAGGAGCGGGTGGAGCCCGTGAGATCGGTCTTCCCGTTGATGACCTACGGCCACCTGGAATTTCGCGAGATGCAGGTGGACGTGCACCCGCACGCTTACCTGGGCAAGGTGCAGGGCTGCTCCAGTTGGCTTTCGATGGGGAAGACGGGCTTCTCCTCCGCCGCCGGTATCGTGCCGACCTTCATTCTGGATTCGAAGTAAGAAAGACCCCCATTAGTTGGCGTGCCGCCACGGGGAATCAAGTCAGAAGCGCGTGGCAGCTTCCCCAGCAGTAAGCTAGCCTTATAAACTCCCGGCAGATTATCGGGCTGTATTCGTGGAGCGACCTTTCAGGTTGCCACGTCGGCGTCCTTGCCGACGTTCTTCGAAGAATGCCGGTATGAATGCCGGCATGGCAGGCGCGACGCTCGCTCCACGGTGCTCCCGATAAGGCGCACTATTTGCGCCGCGCACTGCTAGCTCCGCCCCAGCAGGCTCACCT
This sequence comes from Candidatus Solibacter sp., assembly GCA_025358475.1. Classification (GTDB taxonomy): domain Bacteria; phylum Acidobacteriota; class Terriglobia; order Bryobacterales; family Bryobacteraceae; genus Solibacter. Next base: position 4,265 of record JANYJN010000285.1, on the reverse strand, counting down.
GGGCGTGCAGGTTCGCCACGCCCGCCGTGTAACGCGAGTCGCTGACGCTGAACGCCACGGCGTCCTCCAGCCAATCGTGCCAGACGCCATCTGGATCGTGCGAGGCCGCGGTGAGCGTATACTCTCCCGGACAGAGTTCGCACCAGAAGGCGAATGCCAGCTCCAGCGTATTGCCGGCGATGCAAGGACCAAGCTTGAGTTGCTCCAGTTCCGTGTTGGTACCGTAAACGTTGAGCCCGATGCGGGTGCGGATCATGATACCCACCACCGGATCGGATACTGCATCGCGGAAGCGCACGGCCACGCGTACCACCGCGCGTTCGCCGCAGCGCCAGACCATAGTAGGCTTGCCACTTTCACCGACGGTCTCGACGCGCAGAATCTCGGCGCGTCCGTCGCCGCGGCGGACCGTGGGGGCCAGCGGCGGGGTAATGCTTTCGCCCCAGGCGCGGATTTGCGTGGCGACGTGTTTGCGATACGCTGCCAGTACTTCGTCGGGGTCGCCGCGGCCGGCGAGTTTGCCCTTGTGCAGCCACCAGACTTCGTCGGCCAGGCGGCGGATAAGTTCCTCTTCGTGCGACACCACCAGCGTGGTGGCACCGGCGCGGCGGATGCGGTCGAGCGCCACGGCGGCGCGTTCGCGGACTACCAGGTCCTGGTGGCCGAAGGTGCGGTCGATCAGCAGGACCGGCGCGGGCGCCAGATTCAGGGCGTCGTCCGGACCCAGCCAACGGACGTCGCCAGAGGCTTGGACGGAACCCGATGCGGGAGTTTCCAACCCGGCGGCGAGCCGTAACAGGCGGCTCTTACCGGAACCGTTCTCGCCGACGATGCCGACCACGGTTCCGTCCGGCGCGACCACATTCAAATTGTCCAGCGGCGCACTAGTGACGTTGCGAAATGCAAGAGACATAAACGTTAGAATAACAACTGCCACGATGGAAGATCCTAAGATATTAGAAAGAATGCGGGCCGACTGGAACCAGCGGGCCGGCGAAGATGCTTACTATTACGTCGCTTTCGGCCGGCGGGAGCAGGACGACGAGGAGTTTTTCGCCACCGGCAGCGACGTTGCGAAGGTCCTGGAGTTGGATCTGAAACGGCTGCGCGGCAGGGATGCGGCACTCGAAATCGGCTGCGGCCCGGGGCGCCTGATGCGGCCGATGAGCCGCAACTTCGGCGAGATCCACGGGGTGGACGTCTCCGACGAGATGATCCGCATGGCCGAGGAGCGCCTGCGCGACACGCCCAACGCGCACCCGCATCACAGCTCGGGTTCGGACCTCGCGATGTTTCCCGAAGAGAAGTTCGACTTCGTCTACTCCTACGCCGTCTTTCAGCACATCCCCAGCCGCGAGGTGGTTTTCAATTACCTGCGCGAGGCGCGGAGGGTGCTGAAGACCGGCGGCATCCTGCGCTGCCAACTGAACGGGCTGCCGCCGCACGCCAAACAGTACGACACCTGGAGCGGCGTGCGTATCGCGGCGGACGAGATCGCGCAATTCGCGCGCGACCAGGACATGCAGTTGCTGGTGGTGGAGCAGATCTGGACGCAGTACATGTGGGTCACCTGCCGCAAGCGTCCGGCGGGCTGGGGCGCGTCCTTGGCCCGGCGGCAAGTCCCGCGTGCGTCGGTCATCCGCCGGATCGGCAACGCGCTGACCGGAGAAGCCGTGGCGCCGGTGCGTGGCCCCTTGGCGGCGCTCTCCCTGTGGGTGGAAGGGCTGCCGGACGAAGCCGATGTGAACCACCTGACCGTCACCGCCGATGGCCGCGCGTGCCGCCTCATGTACATCGGTGAGCCGGAAAAGGATGGCATCGCGCAGGTCAATGTCGCGCTGCCCGAAGGTTTGCGTACCGGCATGGTGACGGTGGAGATGCTCTGGCTTGGCCAGCCAGCCGCGGAGCCGGCGTGGGTGCGGATCATGCCCGCCGGCCCCTCCGTGCCGCGCGTTAGCACCATCGCCGACGGCATCAACCTGCTTTCTGGAACGCGCATCGTCACGGGATCGGTGAAGGTCACCATGCACGAAGTCAGTGACGCCGCGCAGTTTCACGCCACCATCGAAGGGCAGGATGTGCTCCAAATCGAGAGCTTCTGCGCGGACCCGGTTTCGCAGCGCTACGAGTTTAATTTCCGGCTGCCGGCCCGGATTGCTTTAGGCCCGCACGAAGTGCTGGTCAGCCTGGGCAAACGAAAGTTCGCGCCGCTAGAGATCGAGGTAGCGTAGTTGAGGCGAACTCTGGTGGCAGCTTTGTTGGTGGCCGCCGCCGCATTGCTGCTGGCGCCCGCGCCGCGCGGCAAATTCGTGCAACTGGCGCCCGGGACTGTCGAACTCCACGCGGAGATGGTGCTGGAGGATGGCGCGGAAGTGCGCGGCGCGGCATCGGGCTCTGTGCTGCGCGCGGCGGCGGATTTCAAGGGCCGCGCGCTGATCGTGGTGCGCGGCAATCATGTGCTGCTGCACGATTTCGCCGTGGACGGCAATCGCGAGAAGCTGGAAGCCCGGTTGGAACTGCCGCGGTACGACGTGCCGTTCGCGCGCTTCACCCCAGGCAACGGCGTGCTGGCCGAGGGCGTTGAACACCTCGCCATCCGCAACCTGCGCTTCTGGAACATCGCCGGGTTCGCCGTGCTGGTGAGCCGGTCGCGGCAAGTCGCGATCGATGGCGTGCGTGTGGCCGATAGCGGCTCGCGCAACCTGGCGGGCCGCAACAATTCCACCGGCGGCATCCTGCTGGAAGAAGGCACTAGCGATTTCCGCGTCACGCGGTGCGAGTTGCGAAACATCCGGGGCAACGGCATCTGGACGCACTCGCTCTACACCTCGCCACGCAACGCCCGCGGCGTCTTCGCGGAGAATCGCTTCCACACCATCGGCCGCGACGCCCTGCAGGTAGGGCACGCGACCCAGGTGCGGGTGGAAGGAAATGCCGGCACGCGCATCGGCTTTCCCGAAGAGGCAGTGGACGTGGAGGGAGGCGCCATCCCGGTGGGCGTGGACACGGCGGGTAATGTGGATCGCTCGATCTACGCGCGCAACCAGTTCTACGGGATCAACGGCAAATGCATCGACCTGGACGGGTTTCACGATGGCGAGGTGAGCCGGAATGTCTGCGTGGAGGTGGCAGGGTACGGCATCGTCATGAACAACTCCAATCCCGACATGGAGCCGCGCAACGTGCGGATCGAAGATAATCTGCTGGACGGCGTGAAATACGGCGGCATCTTCGTCATCGGCGCGGACAACGCCATCCGGCGCAACCGCCTGCTGAATCTCAATACCGCGCACTGCGGCTGCTATTACACGGCGGGCGAACCGGACCTGTTCTCTAGCGGGATCTATTTAGGCAAAGGCGCGGAACGCCCCGCGCCCGCGCGCGGTAACGTGATCGAGGAGAACGAAATCACCGGCTATCAAATGGACCGTCGCTGCATTGGCGTCGCGCCCGGCATTAACCCTGGTTCGAACACCTTGCGGGGGAATCGGTGTAAGTAGGCGCATGAGGCGCGACACTCGTTCCGCGCCTGCGCCCGCAGCTTCGCCATGGCCATCAGGTTCCCGGTACCCCCGAAATCGGTCAGCATCGGGCTGACGGCGAGTCCCGGCCTCAGGCCTGTTTGAATGGGCCTTCGGCCCGCCAAATCCCATGAAAAACCTGAGCACTGTCGCTAGAACGGCTGCTTGGTGGGGCGGACCCCCGGTCCGCGGCCGACGCCCCCGTCGGCCTGCTGGCACCCTCCAAGATGCTGATATCGTTGCCGGGGCAGCGGGACGAGGGCGTCCGTCCCCAGAGGGGACCCCAGGACCAGGGGGTCCGCCCCACCAAGCTCCGAGGGTGGTTCTTCGAACCTGTCGCTTTTCGCTGCCCTTCCGTAACGATGCTGCCGCCTGCGACAGCTCCCCCCGGGCGGGATCTCTATCCCCTACTGCACCGGTAGTAGCAGCGTATTGCTATCCGCGCCGTTGATGGTCACCCGCAGCGTCACAGTCCCCGTCACCGAGCCATCCAGCCGGAACTGCACACCGTCGATGCCGACGCGCCCCACCACCGCATAGGCCTTCTCCGCGGCTATAGCCAGTTCGCCCACCTGCAACGTCACCCCATCCACGATGGAGTACGAGGGGGATTGCGGAATCGGGAAGCCCTCCGGACGCGGCCGTTCGACGGGCCCGAACCCCGTGCCGTACAGCGTAAGCAACTCGCCCGGCCGCGCCGGCGCATCCGCCGTCACAGCCGAACCGTCCTCGTGCATCGCCATC
>JANYJN010000276.1 GCA_025358475.1 Candidatus Solibacter sp. | reverse complement strand
CTACGTGGGCTCTGGCGAAGGCCTGCAGCGCCCCGATCTTTCCACTGGCGACGGCATGTATAGAACCACCGATGGCGGCAAGACATGGCATCACCTCGGACTGCGCGACGCCCAGCAGATCCCCGCCATCCTGGTGGATCCCCGCAATCCCAACCGCCTCTTCGTGGCCGTGCTCGGCCATCCCTACGGCCCCAATTCCCAGCGCGGCGTCTTCCGCTCTACCGATGGCGGCCAGACCTGGCAGAAGGTGCTCTACAAGGATGAGCGCACCGGCGCCGTCGATCTCGCTTTTGACCCGCGCAATCCTCAGACCGTCTACGCCGTGCTATGGCAGGCGCAACAGGCTCCATGGGAGAACGGCGCGTTCTCCGGCGTCAACAGCGGCCTCTTCAAATCCGCCGACGGTGGGGCCACTTGGAGCCCGCTAACCCGTGGTCTGCCCACTTTCGCGCAGGGTGGGTTGGGACGCATCGGCATCGCCATCGCCGACAGCGATCCCAAGCGCATGTACGCCCTGGTCGAAGCGCACGGCGATGCCGGCGGCCTCTACCGTTCCGAAGACGCCGGCGCCACCTGGAAACGCACCAACGCAGAACAGCGCATCTACGGCCGCGGCAGCGATTTCGCCTGCGTCCGCGTGGACCCCAAGAACAAGGACGTTATCTACGTCGCCAATACCTCCACCTACCGCTCCGACGACGCCGGCCGGAGTTTCACCGCCATCAAGGGCGCGCCCGGCGGAGACGATTACCACACCATCTGGATCAATCCGTCGAACCCCGGCATCATCCTGCTGGCCGCCGATCAGGGCGCCACCATCACCGTCAACCACGGCGCCACCTGGAGCAGTTGGTATAACCAGCCCACGGCGCAGTTCTATCACGTCATCACCGATAACCAGACGCCGTATTGGGTCTACGGCGGACAGCAGGAGAGCGGAACCGCCGGCGTCTCCAGCCGCGGTAACGACGGCCAGATCACGTTCCGCGAGTGGCATTCGGTGGGTGCCGAGGAATACGACTACATTGCGCCAGATCCGCTCAACGCCAACATCATTTACGGCAGCCACGGCACCAGGTTCAATCGCCTCACCGGCGAAGTGGAGCAAGTGAGCCCGCGTGGCGACTATCGCTACCTGCGCACGGCGCCGCTGCTGTTCAGCTACGTCGATCCGCAGGTGCTTTACCTGGGCGCCCAGGTGGTGCTCAAGACCGCCGATGGCGGCAGGAATTGGGAACCCATCAGCCCCGATCTTACGCGCGAGACTTACGAGATCCCCGCCAGCGTCGCCTCCTACGGCGATGCCGCCAAACAGCAGGCCATCCGCCGCGGCGTGGTCTACTCCATCGGCCCCTCGCGCCTCAATGTCAACGTCCTGTGGGCCGGCACCGACGATGGCCTGATCCACCTCACGCGCGATGGTGGCAAGAAATGGAAGAACGTCACCCCGCCCGCCATGACTCCCTGGAGCAAGGTGGCGCAGTTGGACGCATCGCACTTCGATGACGACACGGTATATGCCGCCGTCAATCGCCTGCGCCTCGATGACCTTAAGCCGCACATCTATCGCACTCACGATGGCGGCTCCACGTGGACGGAGACGGTCCGCGGTCTGCCCGACGGTCCCGTCAACGCGGTCCGCGAAGACCCGTTACGCAAGGGCCTGCTCTTCGCCGCTACCGAACTGGCCGTCTTCGTCAGCTTCAACGATGGCGATGATTGGCAGCCGCTGCGGTTGAACATGCCGGCGACTTCCGTCCGCGACCTGGTGGTGCACGGCGATGACCTGGTGGTGGGCACGCACGGCCGCGGCTTCTGGATTCTCGACGACATCAGCCCTCTCCGTCACCTGACCGCCGAAACCAACCTCTACCAACCGCGCCTTACGTTTCGTTACCCGCGCAATGCCAACACCGATACGCCGCTGCCGCCCGAAGAGCCCGCCGGGCAGAATCCGCCCGATGGCGCCATCCTCTATTACAATCTGAAGTCCGCGCCCGGCGCCCCCATCACGCTGGAAATTCTCGACACCGCGAATCAGTCAATCCGCCGCTTCTCCAGCGACGACAAGCCCGCCCCGCCCGATCCGCTGCTCAACGTTCCGGCCTACTGGGTCCGCCCCTTCCAGCCGCTCTCCACCGCGCCCGGCATGCACCGTTTCGTCTGGGATCTGCACGCTGCCCCAACGGACGGCGGGCACCGCCGCGGCGGCGAATACCCGATCTCCGCCATCTACCAGGACACTCCCGGCACCCAAGGCGAGTGGATGCCGCCCGGCGCTTACACCGTGAAGTTGACCGTCGACGGCCACAGCTACACGCGGGTGTTGGCGGTGAAACCCGACCCGAGGAGGTAATTCGCGTAAGTCGCTCATGATGCGTCGTTCGTGCCCTTGAAACGCCGCACGGGCAAACTTCAGGGAGCCTGTAACCGTGGGCCGGGCCCTAAAGGTATCATCGATTCCAGGTGCACGTCTGCCGTCCTGGCGCTGGCTCCGAATGGCCCTGCGCGGCATCAGGCCTCCGAGCGTCTGAAGTTGTACTATTGGGCGCAACCCCTCCTTCACGGTCGAGGCTCCGATCAGAGCCCCGACCGTCAGCGAGCGGGTTTGCGGTAACCCCGGATCCAGCGGTTGCGGCACTAGTTGTTACAATCCGGGGCATGTCACGACTATCCCTGTTCGCCACCTCTCTGCTGATCACTCCTCTTCTGCTGGCGCAAGTGCCTGCCGCCCCTGCCGGCCGCGGCGGCCGGGGCAATGCGCCGCCCGCGATCAATTCCTGCGAAGTCGCCCCTGACCGGACCGTCACCTTCCGCCTTCGGGCACCCGAAGCTACTGACGTGAAGGTCTCCGGCGATTTCGTCCAGGGCGCCCTGGACATGAAGAAGGCCGACGACGGCGTGTGGAGTGTTACCAGCGCCCCGCTCAGCCCCGCGATCTATAGCTATACCTTCCGTGTCAACGGTGTCAGCGTGCTCGACCCGGTGAACCCAGCCATCAAGCTGGGCGAGCGCACCTCCGAATCCATGTTCGAGGTGGCCGGCGAAAAGCCCGCGACTTACGACATGCAGAATGTGGCGCACGGTACGGTCCACGTCAACTGGTATGACTCGAAGACGCTCAGCGTGTGGCGGCGGATGGATGTCTATACGCCGCCGGGCTATGAATCCGGTAAGGGCACTTACCCCGTGCTGTATCTGCTCCACGGCTCCGGAGATACCGAGAACGGGTGGGTCACCATCGGCCGCGCCAATTTCATCCTGGATAACTTGATCGCCGCCGGCAAGGCCAAGCCCATGATCGTAGTCATGCCCTATGGGCGGGCCCGCCAGGACGTCTATCTGGGCCCCGCGCCCCCGCCGGCGCAACCGCCCGATCCCAAGGCCTTCGAAAACGATCTACTGAAGGACGTCATGCCCTTCGCCGAGAAGTTCTACCGCATCTCCGCCAAACCGGCGGACCGCGCTATCGCGGGCCTCTCGATGGGCGGTGGTCAGGCTCTCAGCGTGGGACTGAACCATCTGGACGTCTTTCAAACCGTGGGTGCCTTCAGCGCCGGTGCTGGCGGGCGGCCTGAGGGACTGGAGACCCAATACAAGGACCTGCTGGCCGATCCCGCCGCGACCAACAAGAAGTTGAAGCTCTTCTACATTGCCTGCGGCAAAACAGACGGCCTTTTTGCGGGGTCCCAGGCGCTCCACGATACTCTGGCCAAACACGACATCAAGCACACCTTCGCCCCCTCCGAAGAGGGCCACGTGTGGCGCAACTGGCGGAACTACCTAGCCGACTTCGTGCCGCGGATCTTTCGCTAGTTTGCAATACCGTTGTAACCGTTGGCCGGTACGCTGATACCGCACATAGAAACTTTGAATTGGACGGATTCGGAATGCGGATCTTACACTCGGAGTAGTAGAGAGGGTAGACGCGTGCCAACGATGGAAAGCAAGAGCCAGGTCGAGTTGTTGCATGAAATCAGCAACATTGTCAGTTCCAATCTCTCTTTGGAGAAAATGCTTCAGGAATTGATTGGACTGGCGGTCGAAGTAACCGGCTGTGACGCTTGTCTTGTGTATCTGGTGGACAGAGGCCGCAAGGAGATCGTACTTCGGGCGTCCCAATTGCCCCATACCAAGGAAATCGGCCACATCAAACTGAAGATGGGCGAAGGCATCACCGGATGGGTGGCCCAGAATAAAAGCGTGGTCGCGCTCGGCGCCGACGCCGCCGGCGATTCGCGTTTCAAGGGCTTCCCGAAGCTACCGGAAGATACCTATCAGGCCTTCCTCTCTGTCCCGCTGATCAGCGCGGGCGAATTGACCGGTGTCATCAACATCCACCATAAAGCGGAGCATGCGCACACGCCCGATGAGATCGCCTTGGTCGGCTTCCTCGGCGAACAGATGGGAGGCGCCATCACCACTAGCGTTCTTGCGGAACGCTCCGAGCGCGCCACCCGCCGCATGGAGGCGCTGGTGGGACTCGCCAGCAAGCTCAACGAAAAGAACTACCTGGACCGCATTTTGCAAACCATCGCGGAAATGGTGGCCGACAAGCTGGATTCGCCGGTCTGCTCCATCATGCTGGTGGATGAAGAACGCAAGGAACTGACCATCAGCGCCGCGCGTTGCTCCACGGAGGATTACCTCCACCGCGGGCCCCTCAAGATTGAGGATTCGCTGATCGGAAGGGTGGTGCGCGAGGGCCGGCCCATTATGATTCCCAACGTCCTCGAGGAAAAACAGTACCGCTACCCCGAGTTGGCGCGCAAAACCGGCCTCTCCTCGCTGCTCGCCGTGCCCATGTTGACGCGCGACACGGTGATCGGCACCATCAACATCTATACGCGCGAGCCGCATCAGTTCGCCGCCGACGAAATCGATTTCGTCACAGTGGTGGCCGGACAGGCCGCCATCGCGATTGAAAACGCGCGCCTCATGTCGGAAACCCTGGAGGCCAAGCGCGCGCTCGAAACCCGCAAGGTGGTGGAGCGCGCCAAAGGCATCATGCAGCACAAGCTGGGCCTCACCGAAGAAGATGCCTACCTGAAGTTGCGCAACGAAAGCCGCCGTCTGCGGCGCCCCATGCGCGATTTGGCCGACGCCGTGATTCTCTCCGATGAGTTGGAGAAGCAGCGTAAGCCTACTGCCTAACCACCTTTCCTGGTTTGCACTATCCTCTCACCCGGGTCCAGGCATGTCCTGGACAGGAACGCCGGCCGCCTCATAGACCGGCCTTCGCCAACGTCCTGCGGACGTGCTCCAGATCCTTCTTCATGGCCGCGAAGACATCTTCTTTTGGGATGGTGAGCGTGCGGGCTCCATTGTTGGCGCCGCCCAGCGGATACTCGAAGTGCATTTGCAGCGGCCCCTCGAAGGCCGTCTGCGCCACCATGCCGAAGAACTCCGCCAGCTTCACCATGCCTTCGCCCATCGGCTTCCACTGCGCCCGGTACGCGCCCTTGGCGTCCTTTCCCCAGGCGAAATCCTTCACTGCGATGCCGCGCAAATGGTCGCCCGTAATCTTGAAGCTGTCGATCCACCCGCCCAGCCCGCCCTCGATCATGGCGTGCGACACGTCGAAGTTCACGCCCATCGCCTTCGGGTCCAGATCGCGCATCAGGTACCACAGATCCCAGATCGACGCACCCACCAGGCCCACGCCCGAATGCGTGTGATACATGGCGCACATCTGGTAGCGCGCGTTGAGCGCGGCAAGTTTTGCCAGGCGCGGCCTCATGGCTTCCAACTGCGCCTCGTAGGGCTTGGCCGCGTCCCATTGGAAGGCGCCGAACCGGTAGTTGCGGATACCGAGTGCCGCCAACGTCTTCAGAATATCCTCGGCAAACGGCGTGCCGGCATCGGCGATATCGGTGGTCACCATGGGCACTTCCAGCCCATGCTTGCGCAGCGTGGCCACCAGCGCCGGCAGATCCCTGGCGACGCTTGCCGGCTCCACGTGCCCGCCCTTGCGCAAGGTGAGATCGACTCCGTCGAAGCCGAGTCCGGCGGCCGCGGTAGCCAGATCTTCGCCCTGTACGAACTGCAGGTGCTTGGAAAATACCGCTACCTTGAGTTTCGCCTTTGCCCTGGCCGGGCGGCTCACCAGAAGTGCGCCCGTGGCCAGCAGCGCACGCCGCGAAATGGAAACCTCGTCTGCATCGTTAGCGCTCACGGACTTATGATAACCCTATGGCGGTTCCCCGCCGTACGTTCCTCCTCTCCGCCGCCGCCGCCGTTGCCGGTCATGCGGTCCTCCCCCCGGACCGGGTTACGCTCAGGGTGATCCGCTCGGGACGCAGCGGCACCTTTGTCACGGGCGTCTTCCAGAAGGATCCGGCGCTCCGCGTGAGCGGGCCGCGCATCCGGGGGACCGTAGACGCTCTGAGGGTGGCTGCGCTGTTAAACTGAACGTGATGCCGCAATCCTACACTCCCCTCCAGGCGCCGCGGCGCCTTCTTTTCGGACCTGGACCCAGCATGGTCGCCCCCCGCGTATACCAGGCCATGGCGCAACCTGTGGTGGGCCATCTCGACCCGTTCTTCTTCCAGGTAGTCGAGGAGGTACGCACCCTGCTCGGCTACGCCTTCTCCACCAGGAACCAGTTCAACATCGCCATCTCCGGCACCGGCACCGCCGGTATGGAGACCGCCGTGGCCAACTTCATCGAGCCCGGCGAGAAGTTCGCTCTCCTCACCAACGGTTTCTTCGCCGACCGCATCGGCGAAATGGCCCGCCGGCACGGTGGCGAAGTCGTCCGCCTCTCCAAGCCCTGGGGCGAGCCCTTTGACTCGCAGGAGGCCCGCGAGTTCATCCGCCGCGAACATCCCCGCGTCGTCGCCTTCGTGCAGGCCGAGACTTCCACCGGACTCTACAACCAGGGGCAGCCCATTTGCGAAGCGGCCCACGAAATCGACGCGCTCACCATCGCCGATTGCGTCACCTCCCTGGGCGGCATGCCCGTGCTGGTCGACGAAATAGGTATCGACATCGCCTACAGTTGTTCTCAGAAGGGGCTCGGGTGCCCTCCGGGCCTGGCGCCGCTCACCGTCTCGCCGCGCGCCCTCGATCGCCTCAAATCGCGCCAGACGCCGGTCCAGTCCTTCTATCTGGATCTGCAGCTTCTCGACACCTTTTACACCGGCCACAAGTACCACCACACGGCTTCTGCCACGCTGTTCTACGCCTTGCGCGAAGGCCTCGCCATGGTCGCCGAGGAAGGTCTGACAGCGCGTTGGGAGCGCCACCGCCAGAACCACGAGGCGTTCGTTGCCGGCATCGAGTCCATGGGCCTGAGCATGCACGTTCCCGCCGGCCACCGTCTGTGGACCCTCAACACGCCGCGCATTCCCGATGGTGTGGACGACGCCAAGGTCCGCCAGTTTCTCCTCGAGAAATACAGTATGGAGATCGCCGGCGGCTTCGGCCCCCTGGCCGGCAAGGTCTTCCGCATCGGCACCATGGGCTACAGTTCCACCGCCGAAAACGTGCAGCTCATCCTGCAAGCGCTCGCTGACGCCCTCCGCCACGTGCCACAGAGCAAGTGAGCCGCAACCAGAGTAAAAGATGCGGCGAATTGAGTTTCATGCCGCACCAGCGGGCTTGCCTGCGCCAAGGACCAGTCTGGCGGTAGGTGGCAGGAAAAGGCAGGATGCGAGACCGGCCTGTTACATGCAATAATCTCTCCGTTAACCGCGGTTTGACGAGGATTCGATGTGAACGCAGCTCTCTTTCCTGCTTCGGAATATTGGTGGCTGTATCTGGCCTTCACGACGCTGGTCGTGATCCTGCTCGCTATTGACCTGGCGTTGCACCGCCATGAACGTCCGATCTCGTTTCGTAATGCGGCGATTTGGACAGCGGCATGGATCTCGCTGGCGCTGGCCTTCAGCTATGTCCTGTATCTGTTCACCGCCGCCCGTTATTCCCCCAGGGTTGGCCAGCAACTGAGCCTGGAGTTTCTGGCGGGATACGTGGTCGAGGAATCGCTCTCGGTAGACAACATGTTCGTGTTTGCCCTGGTGTTCCGCTACTTCGCGGTCCCGCCGCAGTATCAGCACAAAGTGCTGTTCTACGGCGTGCTGGGAGCCATGGTCTTTCGCGGTGTCTTTATCGCCGCGGGCACGGCGCTGGTGCGCTTTGAGTGGGTCATGATTCTGTTCGGCATTTTCCTGATCGTCACGGGAATCCGCATGGCGGTGCAGAAGGAGCGGCAACTCAACCCGGACGACAGCCTGATGATCCGCTGGGTGCGCCGCGTTTTCCCGGTTACCGGCGAGTTTCACGGATCGCGGTTCCTGGTCACGGTGAACGGCATCCGCCACATCACGCCGCTGATGGTGGTCCTTTTGTTCCTGGAAACCACCGACCTGCTGTTCGCGGTGGACTCAGTGCCAGCGGTCTTCGGGGTGACCCGCGAACCCTTCGTGGTCTACACGTCCAATGTATTCGCCGTGCTCGGGCTCCGGGCCATGTTTTTCCTGCTGGCCGGCGCCATGGATCGCTTCCACGTATTGAAGCACGGCTTGGCTTTGGTCCTGGTATTCGTGGGGCTGAAAATGGTCTGGCTGGACCATCTCTTCGGGGGCAGATTCCCGATCGGCGTGTCGCTGGGGATCATCAGCGGGGTGATTGGCGTCTCCATCGTGCTGTCGCTGGCGTTTCCGAAAGCAGTGGAGCCGGAGCCCGCGCGGCCGGCAGGCGCGGGCGGACGAGTAACCCAGTCGGCCGCCGGCGTAACCTTCCTGCTGCTGTCGGTAATCGGCTTCCTGTATGCCGCCGGTCCTGCCCACGAGCTGCTGCCGCTACCGGCGCTCGAGGACCTTGGCGCGGATACCCTCTACTGGGCGGCCGCATGCAACCTGGTCTGTGGCGTGGTTCTTCTGGGCGGAGCATGGCTGCGAAAAAGGGCTTGATCCGCAGCCTTCTTAAAGCCACGCCCGGAGTCTCCTTGATCATGGTTGGGAGTATGACCACCCCGTTGTGGCTATCCCGCTGACGCCCAGCAGGCCGGCGGCCAGCGAGTCCCCTATAGAGTCGCTACCTCAGAGACCCCAGTGACTTTCAGGCGTCCCCCGCACTCCCTACTTCATGATGCGAATCTGGCCGTTGGAGGTGCTCAGGTCGATCAACGGGCCGCCGTTGCCGATGGAGCCCTCAATGTGATGCTTGCTGATTTCGCCGCGCATGCGCATTTCGAAATCGGTGGAGATCGACGAATTACTGGTTCCCGCCACCAGACGCGCGTTCACTTCCCCGGGCAGGTGCAGCGTGATCCCGCTATTAGTGGTGTGGGCGCGCACCGCGCTCTGTTCATTCGGAGGCAGCGAGAGATCGATGCCGCCATTGGAACTTTGTAGGCGCACCGCGCCATCCACCGGGTCGAGCGCGGCATGAATGCTGCTGTTGGACGTGGTGGCGTCGAACGCGCCGCGCATGCCCTCGGCGCGGACGTGCCCGTTGGAGGTGCGAACTTCCACCGGGCCCTCGATATCCTGCAACTCCACCGCCGCGTTGGTGGTTTCGGCGGTCAGCGGTCCCTTCAGGCGGCGCACCTCGACGCGGCCGTTGGAGGTCTTCAGGCGCGCCGGTCCGGCGCCATCGAAGCTGCGTATGGCGCCGTTAGAGGTGGTCACGCGCTCCAGCACCACGCCACGCGGCACCTTGATAGCGAACGTCGCGCCGTAATTTCCGCGACGCGTGCTGGGGCGGATCACGCGGACGGAAACCGAGTCCGCACTGTGATCCACCTCGATCTTCAGGTCGCGGGTGTCCTCCTGGGACCGGCCGTGCCTGGTACCGCTGATGTCGACCGTTTCCTGGTCCCACATGGAGACATCCACCGAGCCGTTGAAGCCCTCCACGGTGAGCCGTCCGCCGGCTTTCAGCGGGTAGCTGTAGTGGAAATCTTCGTGATAGCGTTCCAAGCTGCCCAGGTCCTCGATGTCGCAGCCGGCCAGCACGATGAGACCCGCGGCGATAGCGGGGAGAATAAGCTTGGCGCGCATAATTTGCCCTCGATCAACCTATTACGCTCGAAGGCCCCGAATTGTTTCACGATTTCCGGTCCACCACGCGAATCATGCCGATCTTAACGCGTTAACTCGACTGCTAGGATGCCACAAGGCAGACTTCCGCGAAAATAGACGTTCGCCAGAAGAGCGCTCCCCTAACGGTCGGGTCTCGGATCGGAGTTACGTATGGGTCAATCACAGCCGCGACCGTAAGGGAGCGATTTTCCGCCTTACAGAATCGGAATGTCCACCTGATCGTGATAGGCGTTCGGCGTCTGGATGGCCAGCGGCAGGTCGCCCGATGCTTTTAGGAACTGCGGCAGGGTCACGTTGAGCTGGTACAAGCCCGGATATCCGGGGGCCAGCCCCTTGAAGAGGACCGTGGCCTGTTGGCCGCCGACGTAAACTACCACGTCCGCATTCGACTGGTAGAGCGTGGTTACGGTGCCGGCCGTACCGTCAGTCAAACCGGGAGTCACGGTGCCCAGACCGGTGAGGTAAATCAGCACAGTCTCCCCTCCAATGGCTGGTTTGGCGGCGTTCACCAGGCTGTAATCGGCGTGCAGGATGGCGCCGCCGCCACTGCCGGATTGGTCGAGCGTGTAGATGCCGGGCGCGGTCGCGGCCACCGGAACGGTCACGGTGTTGGAGGGGACGCCCGAGTTCTGCACCACAATGGTCGCCGTCGGCCCGGTGGTGGCGAAAGGCACCAGCACATTAAGTTGTCCGGGGCTGACGAAGTAGAGGGGCGCGGGTTTGTTATTGATGAGCACGCTGACGCCGTTGAGGGAGAGCGGATAGGGCGGCGCGGCGGTCTGGTTGCTCTTGGCGAGCCCGGTGCCGTACAGCGCCAGAAATTCGCCGGGAGAAATCGGATTCCCCGCCGGCGCGGAACTGGCTGCGTCCAGCACGCCCAGAGGGTTCAAAAAGACGCCGGTCCCGGGCAGCGCGGGGACCTGCACTCCGAAATAGATCTCGTAGGCGCCGGGGTCGTTGGTGTTGATGGCGGCGCCGGCGAACGCCTTGCCGCTGGCGCCGAGCGAGACCTGGGTGAAATCGACGGTTCCGTTGCCATCGGCGCCCAGCGCGTAGGAGTTGACCCCGGTGTAGTCGAAGGCGCCGAGCGCTTTGAAGCGTTTGGTCCAGGTCAGTTTACCCTGCCCGCGCGCCGCCAGCGCGCCCGAGTATGCGGCCACGGCACTGGAATCCACGCGCAGCCCGGCGCCCCAGAAGGTGGCGTTCCAGGTGCCGTTGGTGGCGGTGGAGACCGCCTTCACCCCGATCACAATATCATGGCCCCCCGCCGATGTAGACCCACCCAGCACGATGTTGCCGGAAGCCGAAAGGTAGAGCGTCCGGGCGCCGCTGAGCAACTGCGCATTGTCGGCGGCACCCACGCCGATGCTGCCCAAGCCGTCGGCCCCCATGGTGTAAGTGGCGCCGGTCACCTGTTGCCTCAGGGGACTTCCCAGCGAAATCCCGGCGGCGTGGCCGAACACGGAAAAACTCTGTAGGATGCCAGGTGACGACGGGCCGAGGGGAAACTGGGTGCTCCGCATGTTGGCGGTGGCGCCGCCGGGGAATTCCAGGCTCATGCAATTATAAGGTCCGGCGAAAACCGCTCCGCCGGAGGGGGCCGGGATGGCGACAAATAGATCATAGGTATAGTCGGTGGATTCGGTGCTCGACCCGATAACTGCCTCGGCGGCGAAGCGCGCGTTGATTTTGGAGCCGCTACGCAGGGGACTGTCGAGCGACACGAAACCGCCCGCATCCAGCGTATAGATGCCTTTCCCGGTCTGCGAAACCGCCGCATTCGTTCCGGTTAGCAGTTGGCCGATGTAGGTGTAGCCACCGCTGCCATCGAAAGTGATGCTGCCAATCAGAGTGCGCGGGTCCGTCAAATTTCCCGGGTTGACGCCATCGGTTCCGAGCGAAATGTGCCGGAAGTAGTATTTGCCGCTGAGGCTTTGCTTATTCAGAGTTTGCGCAAAAATTGGGACGACGCTCAGGAGTCCCCCCAGAATCACCCAACCCCACCCCGCTCTTTTCGTCATTCTGTAATCATAAACCCGAGTCCCGCCATTTAATCGCGCCGGCACCGCTGGGCGTGCGAAGATCGCGGTGACCGCAACTGCACCGCTCCCCCAGAACGTGAGAAACAAAACAAATGGCCGCAGATGAACGCAGATGAACGCCGATAAAAAGAAGTGACTTATCGGCGTTCATCGGCGTTTATCGGCGGCCTTAAGGTTTTCTTCTGGGCTTCTCCCGGTCGCCGCTCGGATTGGCGCATCTCGATTCCACCTACCGCTGTGCCGCACGCTGGCGACGCCGCTGGTACTGCCGCAAAAGAATTATGAAACTCGCGGCGGCAACGGGGGTTTACAATACCATTATCAGCAGCGCGGGCCTCCCGCGCTCGGAGGGTTCCATGTGTTCGCCAAAGTTGTTCCTGCTTGCCAGCGGCGTCGCTGCCTTCGGCTTTTCCGGCATGTTGACCGGCCAAACCGATCCAAACGCGGTACCGCCCTCCGAGAGCGAGCCGCAAATCAAGTACGCCGACCCCGACTGCCCCTTCTTCGGGCCGGATCGGGAACGCTTTTACACCGACGCGCTGCGCCACAAGTCCGGCATGGCGCCGGTGCGGCGGCTGAGTGCCACCACCGACGCCGTCGGCAGGATGCTGGGCTACGTTCCGGGCGGCAGCCGCACCTACGACTTCAACCAGGCGCACACCGCCGGGTCCCTGGATTCCTACATCTTCGCCGACTTCCGGACTAAT
>JANYJN010000275.1 GCA_025358475.1 Candidatus Solibacter sp. | reverse complement strand
GGTTTGAAGGAAGAAGCCGCGGCGGTGGAAACTGCCATCGAAGCGGTCCTCGAAAGCCGTCACGTTACTGCGGACTTGAGGCCTTCCGGCGCGCCTGCCACCACCGAACAGGTTGGGCTGGCAGTATGCGCCGCGATCGGTTGAGCGCGGGACTTACCTGTTCCGCGCTCCACCGATTTTTCCGGATGTGGGCAGGCAAGCCTGCCCGCGGACGCGATTTCCAGCGCGTCCAGGCGCCGGCTGGAAAGCCGGCGGCAGCCAAGATTGGCTGCCCTACTGAGCTGAGCAACTTATGCCACGTACCATCATCGAAAAACTTTGGGACTCTCACGTAGTCCACGAAAGCGCGGGCGCCCCCACGCTGTTGTTCATCGACCTGCACCTGGTCCACGAGGTGACGTCGCCCCAGGCCTTCCAGGGCCTGCGCGAGCGCGGCCTGAAGGTTCGCCGTCCCGATCTCACCATCGCCACCGCCGACCACAGCATTCCCACGTCGGACCGCTCGCTGCCCATCGCCGACAAGATCGCCCTGAAACAGCTCGATCAACTCGAAACCAATTGCGCCGAGTTCGGCATACGCTGCCTCGGCGTGCACAGCAGCCAGCAGGGCATCGTCCACGTGATCGGCCCCGAACTGGGACTCACCCAGCCGGGCATGACCGTGGTCTGCGGCGACAGCCACACCGCCACTCATGGCGCGTTCGGCGCGCTGGCCTTCGGTATCGGCACCAGCGAAGTGGAGCAGGTACTGGCCACGCAGTGCCTCTTGCAGCGCCAGTCGAAGACCTTCCAGGTTCACGTGGATGGCCGGCTCGGCGCCGGCGTCTCCGCCAAGGACGTCATCCTCGCGCTGATCGCCCGCATCGGCATCGGCGGCGGTACCGGCAGCGTCTTCGAATACACCGGCAGCACAATCCGTGCGCTTGGCATGGATGAGCGTATGACGGTCTGCAACATGTCGATCGAAGGCGGCTCGCGCGCCGGCCTGATCGCGCCCGACGACACCACCTTCGAATACCTCGCCGGCCGCCCCCACGCCCCCAAGGGCGCTGCCTGGGATGCTGCCATCGGCCGCTGGAAGCAACTCGTCACCGACGACGGTGCTACCTATGATCGCGCCGTGACCATCAGCGGCGATACGCTGGAACCGATGATCACCTACGGCACCAACCCCGGCATGGGTGTCTCCATCAACGCGCCCGTGCCCGAACCGTCGCAGGTGGCAGACCCTATGGCGCGCGATTCCATTACCAAGGCCCTGGCTTACATGGGCCTCGAAGGCGGCAAGCCGCTGGTGGGACACCCCATCGACGTGGTCTTCATCGGCAGTTGTACCAACTCGCGCATCAGCGATCTGCGCATCGCCGCCGGCCTGCTGAAGGGCCGCAAGGTGAGCCCAAAAGTGCGCGTGATGGTGGTGCCCGGGTCGCAGGAAGTCAAGCGCCAGGCCATCGCCGAGGGACTGCCGGAGATCTTCCGCGCCGCCGGTTGCGAATGGCGCGAGCCCGGCTGCTCCATGTGCATCGCCATGAACGGCGACCAGCTTTCACCCGGCCAGTACAGCGTTTCCACTAGCAATCGCAATTTCGAAGGGCGGCAAGGCAAGGGCGGCCGCACCTTCCTGGCCAGCCCGCTGACCGCCGCCGCCAGCGCCATCATGGGCGTGGTCACCGACGTGAGGACACTGCTATGACCCCATTCACCAATTTCGAAAGCCGCATGGTCAAACTGCCGTTGAACAACGTCGATACCGACCAGATCATCCCGGCGCGCTTTTTGAAGACCACATCCAAGCAGGGTCTCGACAAGCAGCTTTTCAACGACTGGCGCTACGACGCCGCGGGCAATCCCAACCCGGAGTTCGTGCTCAACCGGCCCGAGTCGCAGGGTGTGCAAGTGCTCCTGGCTGGCGATAACTTCGGCTGCGGCAGCTCTCGCGAGCACGCTCCCTGGGCGCTCACCCAGTGGGGCTTCCGCGCGGTCATCTCTACCAGCTTCGCCGATATCTTCCAGCAGAACTCGCTGAAGAATTCGCTGCTGCCCATCATCGTGCCGCCCGGCGTGCACGCGGAATTGTTCGCCGCCGGCCCCAGCGCCATCGTGAAGATCGATCTGCCCAACCAAACGCTGACCACGCCGGGGGGCCGTATGGTCAAGTTCCCGGTGGATGCCTTCTCCAAGCACTGCCTGGTGAAAGGCGTCGACGAACTCGGCTACATCCTGGAGCAGGCCCCCGAGATTGCAGCCTATGAAGCCGCGCACCCCGCCACGATCAACGCGTTGGGGTAGTGGGGCGGGGCGGGAAAGTGGCGCCGGCTGGAGCGAGCGGCGCTCGGATGCACCAGGCGGAGCCTTCCTCGAAAATATGCCGGCTCGGCGGGCGACCGCTCCCTCAGGGTCGCGTCCTGATTGGAATTGCGGCTGCTTCAATCCGCCCCGCAGGCGTCATGAGCAACTTATGCCACCAATTCTTCGTCGAAGCAGACGGCCACTTTGCCGCATTTGCCGGAGGCCATCAGTGTGTAAGCCTGGTCCGCTTTGTCCAGCGGGAAACGGTGGGTCACCAGGTCGGCGGGATGCAGGTTCCAGCGCACCAGGCGCTCCACCAGTTCCTCCATCAGCCAGGTGGAGGTTACCCAACTTCCGTAAATGGTCTTCTGATCGTGGATGATGTCGGGCGACGGGTTGAACTCCACGCGCCCCCCTTCGCCGAGGAATACGATGCGTCCCCATTTGCGCGTAGCGCGGATGGCGGTAGCGCGCGCTTGGTCGTTGGCGGAGCAATCCACCGCGCGCTCCACGCCCATGCCGCCGGTGAGACGGCGGACCTCGGCGACGTTGTCGGGACCGCTCTCCAGAACTTCGTCGCAGAGCTTGAGGTCGAGCGCGAGCTGCATGCGCTCCTTGACCACGTCGATGCCGATGATCCGGTTGGCGCCCAGCTTCCGGCAGAGGGCGCCAGTCGCCAGGCCGACCGGGCCGAGGCCGGTGATCAGGACGGCGTCGTTGCCCGAGATGCCGATTTTCTGTAGACCTTCATAAACCGTGCCGAAGCCGCAGGCCACCTGCGCGCCATCGGCGTAGGTCAACTCGGCGGGGAGATGGATCAGGTCCTTCTCCTCGGCGAGCAGGAATTCCGCCATGCCGCCGTCGCGCTGCCAGCCGTAGGCGCGGCGATACTGGGCACTGGTGCAGGAGATCATGTAACCGCGGCGGCAATCGTGGCACACCCCGCAGCCGGAGATGTGATACACGATGACGCGGTCGCCCAAGCCGAAGCGGCGGCATCCCGGACCCGCCTGGACAATCTGCCCGCTCGGTTCGTGGCCGGCCACCACGCCCTGGTAGCCTTCCGGACCCTTGCCCAGATGCTGGTGATAGATGCAGCGTATGTCCGAACCGCAGATGGTGGACGCCTTCATGCGAAGCAGCACTTCGCCGTGGCCGGGCACCGGGACGGCCACTTCTTTCAGTTCGACGGTGCTGTTGCCGGGCAGGTACGCGCCTTTCATGTTTGATCGCTCCATCCCGATCTCATTGTTTAATCGCTCCATCCACATCCCAGAGATCTTCCCAGGTCTGGTCCTGTTTCCACAAGAAGACCTGCCCCTTGATGAGGCGGCAGTTCTTATCGATGCCCGTGATGGCGGCCATATCGGCATCGGTCAGTGGCAAGCTGACCACGCCCTGCAGGTTCGCCAAATAGTTGCGTGGTTTAACGGAGAACGGGATGGGCGTGGCGCCGCGCTGCTGGGCCCACTTCACGCAGACCACCGCCGGGTGAATGCCGAGGCGCCGTGCGATGGAGAGGATCACCGGATCTTCGATATCCACCGTGTCCTCAGGTGTGCGGTCGCGCTCCGGGCGGCCGGGGGAACCGATCGGGCTGTAGGCGACGGGCTGGATTCCACGGGCGCGCACGAATTCGAACAGTTCGGTCTGCTGCAAGTGCGGGTGCATCTCCATTTCGTTGACGGCGGGAGGGATGCGCGCGTCGGGCAGCAGCAGCTTGAGTTTAGGGATGGTCATGTTGCTGGTGCCGATGTGGCGCACCAGTCCCAGGTCCACCAGCTTTTCCATCTGCCGCCACGTCTTCATATAGTTTTCGTGGATGTAGGGCTGGGCTTCAGGACTGCGCGAGCTGACGTCGCATCCCGGCGGGTGGAAGTTGGGGAACGGCCAGTGGACCAGGTACATGTCCAGGTAGTCGAGTTGCAGGTCGGCCAGCGATTGGCGGCAGGAAGGGATGACGTCGGCAGCCGCGTGCTTGTCGTTCCAGAGCTTGCTGGTGATCCAAAGCTCTGCGCGCGGGATGCCGCCCGCGACAATCTCGCGCAGGGCGAAGCCGATGCGGTCCTCATTGCGATAGACGCTGGCGCAATCGAAGTGGCGGTAGCCCACGCGGGCGGCGCCTTTGACGGCGGTGGCGATTTCTTCGGCGGTGACGCAATCGCTGCCGAAAGTGCCCAGTCCGATGGAAGGCATCCGGGCGCCGGTGTGGAGAGTTCGTTGGGGAACGAGTGCGGGGTCGATGGAAGCTGCAATCATGAAAAGAAGACCAGCCTCTATGTTAGCGTGGAAAATGGCAAAAATGTGAGGCTTTATCGTTGACTTTGTGGCAGGAAGAAACAACCCCTCCCTCACGGCCGGGGCTCTGTCGGAGCCCTGACCGTGAGGGAGGGGTTGCCTAAGGGGACTAGTCTTTGCTCTCGATGCGCATGTTGTAGAAGCTACGGTATACGAAGACCACCGAGACCGCGAAGAAGACCACGGCGAGGCCCGTAGTGAGGGTGGCACCCTGCTTGGCGGTGAGGTTCACGGCGAGGTTGACGGCCAACAATCCGAACAGCGTGGTGAACTTGATGATCGGGTTGAGTGCCACGGAACTGGTGTCCTTGAAGGGATCGCCAACCGTGTCGCCGATTACGCAGGCATCGTGCAGCGGAGTGCCCTTGGCGTGCAGTTCGGTTTCGACCACCTTCTTCGCGTTATCCCATGCGCCGCCGGCGTTGGCCATGAAGATGGCCTGGTAGAGACCGAACAGAGCGATGGAGATCAGGTAGCCCACGAAGAAAAATGGTTCGAGGAAGGCGAACGAGAGGGTTGTGAAGAAGACCACCAGGAAGATGTTGAACATGCCCTTCTGGGCGTACTTGGTGCAGATTTCGACCACCTTCTTGGAGTCCTCGACGGAGGCCTTTTCCGTGGTGTCGAGTTTGATGTTTTTCTTGATGAATTCTACCGCCTGGTATGCGCCCGTGGTGACGGCCTGGGCGCTGGCGCCGGTGAACCAATAGATCACCGCGCCGCCCGCAATCAGGCCCAGCAGGAAGGGCGCGTGCATCAGGGAGATATTGATCATCATGTCCTTCTGCAGCCCGTTCGTGAGAGCCACGATGGTAGAGAAAATCATCGTGGTGGCGCCGACCACGGCGGTGCCGATCAGCACCGGCTTGGAAGTGGCTTTAAAGGTATTGCCCGCGCCATCATTTTCTTCCAGGTTCTCCTTGGCCTTCTCGAAGTCCGGTTTAAAACCGAAGGTTTTCTGCAAATCGGCTTCGATACCGGGCAGGGTTTCGATGGTGGAGAGTTCGTAGACGCTCTGCGCGTTGTCTGTGACGGGGCCGTAGCTATCCACCGCGATGGTGACCGGTCCCATGCCGAGGAACCCAAAAGCCACCAACCCGAAGGCGAAGACGGCCGGGGCCAGCATCAGGGTGGCGGGCATCATGGTGCTCATAAAGTAGCCGACGCTCATGAGAAGAAGCATGGCCATGCCGAGCCAGTAGGCGCTGAAGTTGCCCGCCACGAAGCCGGAGAGGATGTTGAGCGAAGCGCCGCCTTCGCGCGAACTGGTGACAATCTCGCGCACGTGACGCGAATTGGTGGAGGTGAAGACCTTGACAAACTCGGGAATCACCGCGCCCGCCAGGGTGCCGCAACTGATGATAGTGGCGAGTTTCCACCACAAGGAACTGTCGCCGCCGAGGGTGGGGATCATCATGGAGCTGATGATGTAGGTGAGCACGATGGAGAGGATGGAAGTCAGCCACACCAGCGTGGTAAGCGGAGTTTCGAAATTGAACTTGTCGCTGTTGCCGAACCGGGCCCTGGCGATGGCGCCGTTGACGAAGTAGCCGATGCCGCTGGAGATCACCATCATGATGCGCATGGTGAAAATCCAAACCAGCAACTGGACCTGCACGACGGGGTCATGCACGGCCAGGATGATGAAGGTGATCAGCGCAACGCCGGTGACACCGTAGGTTTCAAAGCCGTCGGCCGAGGGTCCAACGGAATCACCCGCGTTGTCGCCGGTGCAATCGGCAATGACGCCGGGGTTGCGCGCGTCGTCTTCCTTGATTTTGAAAACGATCTTCATGAGATCGCTGCCGATATCGGCGATCTTGGTGAAGATGCCGCCGGCCACACGGAGGGCCGCGGCGCCGAGCGATTCACCGATGGCGAAGCCGATGAAGCACTTGCCCGCCAGATCGCCCGGGATGAAGAGCAGAATAGAAAGCATGATCAGCAGTTCCACGGAAACCAGCAGCATACCGATGCTCATGCCGGCCTGGAGCGGAATTTCATAGCACGGGAACGGCTTGCCCTTGAGGGCGGCGAAAGCGGTGCGCGAATTGGCGAAAGTGTTGACGCGCATTCCGAAGGCGGCCACCAGGAAGCTGCCGGAGATACCCACGACGCTGAATGCCAGGATGATTGCGACCTTATACGCCTCTAAACCCTGCATGACGCCGAAGTAAAAAATGATGATCACCGCCATGAAGGCTTCGAGGATGCAGAGGAATCTGCCCTGCGTGGCGAGGTAGGTCTTGCAGGTCTCGTAAATGAGCTCGCTGACTTCGCGCATGGAGTCGTGGACCGGCATGCTGCGAAGGCGGGTGAAGATGAACAGACCGAAGATGAGTCCGAGGGTGCTGACAACGAGACCGCCCATCAGGAGGCTGCTGCCGGACATGCCGCCGAGGAAAGTAACCCCGGGCAAATCGAGCGGCGGGAGCTTAAGGTTGGCTTCACCTCCGGCTTCCTGGGCCATGAGCGGCGCGCCGAGCGCCACAAGAGCGACAACTGTCATCAGTACGCGCAAGACTGATCGAATTCGCGCGAATGCGGCGCAGCGCTCGACACCGAGCGTGTCCGAAGTGGAGAACATCTGAAAAACCCCCTAAAGAAATTTCCGGCGCCGAGTGCGTGTCGGGTAGGGACCGCAGCGGACCGGGATTGTGCGGGCAAACCGAATAACACCCGACCACATAGTATAAGAGATATGCAGATCGGAATTCAACGAGGCGAATTGCGGACCAAGGGCGCTGGGAAGTTCGAGGGATGAGATTAACACATTGGGGAACGAGGGCGGCATTCACTCGCGGGCGATACCGCGGTGGCTTCCGCGGATAAAGGCGACCAGGTGCAGGGTTTCCGCCGTGGGGATGTCGGTAGAGATGCGCACCAGCGCCTCTTCCAGTTTCAGGCTGGAACGGTAGAGATAGCGGTAGGCCTGCTTGAGGATGCTGACATCGGGCGCCTTGTACCCGGCGCGTTTAAGTCCGACCAGGTTCACTCCGTGGGGCTCTATGGCGAACCCGGAGCAAGTGAAGAACGGCGGCGCATCCAGGTTCACGCGCGTATTGCCGCTCACCATGGCGAGGCGGCCGACCCTGCAATACTGATGCACCAGGACGCCGCCGGAGAGAAACGCTTCGTCTTCTATCTCCACATAGCCGCCCAGCAGAACGCAACTGGCGATCACGGTCTGGTTGCCGATCTTGCAGTTGTGCGCAATGTGACCGCTGGTCATGATGAAGTTGCCGTCGCCGATTTCCGTGATGGATTCGGGCGGCGTGCCGCGCGAGATGGTGAAATGCTCGCGGATCTTGTTGCCGTTGCCGATGCGCAGATAGCTGCGCGCGCCGTCGAAGTTCTTGTCGAGCGGTTCTGTGCCCAGCACTGTGCCCGCGCCGATCTGGTTGCGCTCGCCCAGGGTGGTCCAGCGCTTGATATAGACGTAGGCATCGAGGACGCAGTGGGCGCCCACCACTACGTCGGGCTCGACGATGCAGAATTCGCCGATTCGCACGCCGGGGCCGATGACGGCGTCGGGCGAGACGATGGCGGTGGGAGAGATCACGGCCGATGGATCGATGGGCATGAATTCGTATGATAAGCCCATTGCGCGGAGGCGAGGCCGGCGATGCCTAGGCCAAGGCACCGCGCAGGAATAACTTCGCAGTTTGCAGGCGTGGTGCACGCACTCCTGCGTGCAGCGTCGAGTCTCACTCGACGCCCCCTCGCCCTAGGGCAACGAGCGTCGGCAAGAGTGCTGACGCGGCACGCAGGAGTGCGTGTGCCACAGGTGTTGGTCACCCATTGTGAGGTTATGCTTGCGCCGGCACTAAGTGAGGTGAGGAAAAATAGATGGCCGCCGATGAACGCGGATAAAACAAATGCCTTTGAAGGTGTTTGCTTATCGGCGTTCATCGGCGTTCATCGGCGGCTCATAATGATTTTTCACAGCTTCTAACGGGATGCCGCGCTCCCACTGGAACCGGGAGAGCTATCATCGTTGCATGCGAGTTCGCGAATTGGCGGAATGGCTGGGCGCCACTTTCGAAGGCGACGGTGAGAGGGAACTGACCGCGGTGGCCGCGCTGGAATCGGCCGGGGCGGGCGACGTGGCGTTCGTGGGTAACCGCAAGGCGGCGGCCGCGGCGGAATCCTCGGCGGCGGGGTGCCTGATCGTGCCGGTGGAGTGGCCGTCCCCATCGTACCGGACCGTGATCCGGGCGGTGGAGCCCAGGACGGCGTTCGCGCGCGCCATGAACCGCTTCTACCCCACGGTGGAACTGAAGCCCGGCGTGCATCCCACGGCAGTGGTCGGCAAGGATGTCGAGATGGGCGCCCTGGTATACATCGGGCCGCACACGGTGGTGGGGGACGAGACGCGAATCGGCGCGGCGGCGGCCATCCACGCCGGCTGCGTCGTGGGCAAGCGGGTCTCGCTGGGGGAGGGCTGCGTGCTTCATCCCAATGTCACGGTCTACGACAACGTGGATATTGGGCGGGGGAGCATTCTGCACTCCGGGTGCGTGATCGGGGCCGACGGGTTCGGCTACGTGATGGAGCACGAGCGGTGGCACAAATTTCCGCAGGTGGGCCGGGTGGAGATTGCGGACTTCGTGGAGATCGGGGCGAATTCCTGCGTGGACCGCGCGGCGCTGGGCGTGACATCCATCGGCGAGGGGACCAAGTTGGACAACATGGTACACGTGGGGCACAACTGCCGCATCGGGAAACACGTGGTGGTGGCCGCACAGACGGGGTTCTCGGGGGGGGTTGTGGTGGAAGATTACGCCGTGATCGGCGGGCAGGTGGGAATCGGGGACAAGGCGCGGATCGAATCGCGGGCCGTGTTGGGGTCGGGGTGCGGCGTGCTGACGTCCAAGATCGTGCGCAGCGGGCAGACGGTGTGGGGCACG
>JANYJN010000249.1 GCA_025358475.1 Candidatus Solibacter sp. | reverse complement strand
TCTGGCGGGAGTGATCGCGAACCTGCACATCTATTTTCAGCCGACCAGCCTCTTCAATACGCTGGTCATGCTGATCCTGCTGGCTGGGGGCCTGGGCTTGATTGCGCGCGCCCTGCGGCCGCATGGCGGCGGCACGGCCGAGTGACGGCGGCGAGCTGTGTTCAGTATGGAACAGACTTGGAGCGCAGGGGGCGCCTTCACGGATGCGCGGATTTCCAAATTGGGACTATTGGAAGCGGCGGACCGGGGCACCTTGTTTCCGGACGAGATTGGCCAGATTCCCCACTGGCGAGCAACGGCTGAAGGTGTGCTCCATGGAAAGAGCGCGCGGTAATCAGACGCTGGCCGCGCGGGTGCTGGGCATTACGCGAGTGGCAGGCCGGTAATTGCGGCCGGCGGCGGATGTGACGCGGGTCACAGGAATTCCCATCCCCGGGTGGGAAACTGAAAGCATGAAGACGACAGAAGAAGCTAAGCATCCAGTGCCGGATTCGTACGTCTATGCGCGGGACGTGCGGCAACAGGCCAAAGTACCGGAGAATGGCATCCTCAGCCAGACCCTGCACAGCGATGAGCGGAGCAAAGTAATTCTGTTTGGATTCGCGGCCGGTCAGGAGCTTTCCGCGCACACGGCTCCGTACCCGGCCACGCTCCTGTTCCTGAAGGGCGAGGCCTTGCTGAAGCTGGGCGCCGAGGAGCAAGAGGCGGGCGAAGGCACCTTCGTCTACATGCCGCCGTTGCTGGAACATGGGATCAAGGCGCGCACCGAGGTGGTGCTGCTGCTGACCATGATCAAGGGGGTCGCGCCGGCGGCGGCTTGAGTGGTTCACGACGCGTTAGCCCGGCGAAGCCGAGAGTGCGCTCGGATGGACAAGCCGGAGGCTTATCCCACTGGCACGCGCGGGATTTGTGCCGGTACACGGGGTAGGCTCCGGGTGGCGGCAAATTGACAATTTGCCCGGCGGCGCGCGTCTGATACCATAGGCAAATAAGGGGGGGATGCCTTGTCACAGGTTACCCATGATTTGCCCCGCACGCTGGGTGCGCTCCGGGGCAGTTCTTACAGCGAAACTAAACTGGCCGGCCGGAGTGTCAAAGACGAACTCCGCCAGAACCTGATCGGTAAGATTCAGCGCGGGGAGCCGCTGTTTCCAGGGATCATCGGATACGAAGATAGCGTGGTACCGCAGGTAGTTAACGCGGTTCTGTCGCGCCACAATTTCATCCTACTGGGATTGCGGGGGCAGGCCAAAACGCGCCTGATCCGGCAGCTCACCGCGTGGCTTGACGAATGGACGCCGTACCTGGCGGGCTGCGAGATTCACGACCACCCGTACGCGCCCATCTGCCGGCGGTGCCGCGACCTGGTGGCGGCGGAGGGGAGCGACGCGCCCATCGGCTGGCTGCACCGCGAGGACCGCTACGTGGAGAAGCTGGCCACGCCGGACGTCACGATGGCGGACATGATCGGCGACATCGACCCGATCAAGGCGGCGCGCCGCGGGCAGGACATCGGCGACGAGCTGACGGTGCACTACGGGTTGCTGCCGCGCGCCAACCGGGGGATTTTCGCGATCAACGAACTGCCCGATCTGGCCGGCAAAATCCAGGTCGGACTGTTCAACATCATGCAGGAAGGCGATGTGCAGATTAAGGGGTACCCGGTGCGGCTGCCGCTGGACCTGCTGCTGATCTTCACGGCGAACCCGGAAGACTACACGGCGCGCGGCAAAATCATCACGCCGCTGAAGGACCGGATCGGCAGCGAGATCCGCACCCATTATCCGGCGGTCCTGGAACAGGGCATCGCCATAACGGGGCAGGAAGCGTGGCTGCGCCGGGCGTCGCCGATCGAGGTCCGCGTGCCGGAATACATGCGCCGGGTGGTGGAACAACTGGCGTTCCTGGCGAGGGAAGACAAGCGCATCGACCAGCGTTCCGGGGTCAGCCAGCGGCTTCCCATTTCGGTGCTGGAGAACGTGGTTTCTAACGCCGAGCGCCGGGCGCTGGGGTGCAAAGACGATGCAGCCGTGCCGCGCGTGACGGACCTATACTCGGCGCTGCCGGCCATCACGGGCAAGCTGGAACTGGAATACGAGGGCGAACTCAAGGGAGGCGATGCGGTGGCCCGCGAGCTGATCCGCGGCGCCGTGGGTAAGATCTACAACGAGTACTTCGAGGGCGTCGATTTCTCGCGGGTGGTGAAGTGGTTCGATCTAGGCGGGTCGCTCAAGCTGGATGAATCCGTCGATTCGGCCAGTATGGTGCGGCAGTTGGGCGCCATACAGGGGCTGATGGAGAAGACGCACGCGCTGGGCCTGAGCGAGAACGAGCCGGATGCGGTGAGGGCCGCCGCCGCGGAGTTCATCCTGGAAGGGCTGCACGCGCACCGGCGCATCAGCCGCAACGAAGAGCGGGGTTTCACCGGCGAAGACAAACCGCCGCGCCGCGAGCCGCGCGAACGCGACCGCGACCGCGAGGAAAAAGAGCGCAAAGGGGAGCGTCCCAACTTCCGCCGCGAATATAACTGAGGCCTCGATGAAGTGGATCAAATACTCCAAGTACACCGGCGAAGACTTCGGGATTGACGCCGGCGATCTATTGCAGGCGCTGGCCGATTTCCTATTGCAGAGCGGCTTCCGCGACCCGTACATGCCCGGCGGCGAGTGGGATGAACATACGATGGAGAACCTCAAGCAGGCCATCCAGCAGGCGCTCGAGAGCGGCCAGTTGTTCAACGAAGATGCTCTACAGGAAATGATGGAGCGGCTGCGGAGCTTGTCGCCGGAGCAGATGGGGCAACTGGTGGACAGCCTGATACAGAAGATGGTGAACGAAGGGCAGATCACCATCGAGGAGGCGGGGGAAGCGGCGGCCGGAAGCGCCGGAGCCGCGCCGGATACCAAGGTGAAGTTCGAGGTCACCGGCAAATCGCTCGATTTCCTGGGATACAAAACGCTGAAGGATCTGCTGGGCTCGCTGGGCCGGAGCAGCTTCGGCCGGCACGATACGCGCGACCTGGCCACCGGGATCGAGACGGACGGCTCTACCAGGCAGTACGAGTTCGGCGACGCGCTGAACCTGGATGTCAGCGCCACGCTGTTTTCCGCCATGCGGCGGGAAGGCGCGCAGCTTCCGCTCAACTTGGAGTATACGGACCTGCACGTGCACCAGTGCGAGTACCAAAGCTCTTGCGCGACGGTGCTGATGCTGGATTGCAGCCACAGCATGATTCTGTACGGCGAGGACCGTTTCACGCCGGCCAAGAAAGTGGCGATGGCGCTGGCGCACTTGATCAAGACGCAATACCCGGGCGACAGCCTGCGGTGCGTGCTGTTCCACGACGGGGCCGAAGAACTGGCCATCAGCCAACTGGCGCGGGTGCAGGTGGGCCCGTACTACACGAACACGCGCGACGGGCTGATTCTGGCGCAGCGCCTGCTGCAGCAGGAGCGCAAGGACATGCGCCAGATCATTATGATCACCGACGGCAAGCCGAGTTGCCTGACCTTGGACGACGGCCGCCTCTACAAGAATGCGTTCGGTCTGGACCCGCTGGTGATCGGCAAGACGCTGGAAGAGGTCAACCGCTGCCGCAAGCAGGGCATCCTGATTAACACGTTCATGCTGGCGAGCGAGTACGGGCTGGTGCAATTCGTGCAGAAGGTGACGGAGATCTGCAAGGGCAAGGCCTACTTCACCACGCCGTACACGTTGGGGCAATATTTGTTGATGGACTACATGAACCGGAAGACGCGGACGATTCAGTAGGGTATTTTCGCCACGTACATGCTGTTCACCGCAGAGACGCGGAGAGCGCAGAGATAAGCGCAGAGAACACATCACCCAGAAGTCCAAGCGGCGCTCGGATGGACAGGCCAGGAGGCCTATCCTACTGGGGTCTCACAGGGGCGCAGGCGGATTCCAGGCTTTTCAAGTAGCGATCCACTGGGATCATGAAGAGGTCCTTTCGGCGCTGTGGCAGACCGCCAGAATCGTCCACTCACCAGGGAGCCGGTCAAGGTGCCGTCCTGGAGCCGAAGGGTGAGCACCTGGACATTGCGGCCCTGTTGTTTCTGCACCCAGGTGCCGGCGAAATCGGCGAGCGATTGCGCGGCGCAAGTGGCCGCTGCCGCAATGAACAGAAGCATTGCGCCGCGCATGGGATCAGGCCTGGAACGGCGGGACGTCCACCCAGCCGTGCTTGGCGTTGCTTTCGATTTCGGCTTCGAGAATGGTCAACTGGCGGAGCCCGTCGGCGAACTGGGGGTAGTCAGGAGCCGCGGTGGGGTCGGCGATGGACTGGTAGAAGCGGCGGAAGATCTGCTTGAAGGTGTCGTCGTAGCCTTCGCTGTGGCCGCCGGGGAGGTCGGCGTAGGGTCTGGCTTCGGGCTTGAGCAGCGACGGATCCTTGATGATGATCTGGTTATTGGTATTGCGGTTGCCGATCCAGAGCTCGTCGGGGCGTTCCTGATTCCACATCACGCCGCACTTGCTGCCGTAGATTTCCATTTGCAGGCGATTCTTGCAGCCGGCGTTGACCTGGCTGGCGGTGTAGGCGCCGCGCGCGCCGTTGCCCATGCGGAAGACCACGGCGCCCATGTCCTCGGTATCGATGGCGGTTTCGACGTAGTCCTCCGGCGCAAGCGTCTTGCCGGCGAAGGTCTCGATAGGGCCCTTGGGCTGTTTGCGGGTCTTGTGGAAGGTGGCCATGTCGGCGCAGACGCTGGTGATGCGCTGTCCGGTGATGTGCTCCGCCATATCGCACCAGTGGGAGCCGATATCGGCCAGGCAGCGCGAGCGGCCGTTGAACTTGCTGTCGAGGCGCCAGTTCCAATCGGTATCGTAGAACAGCCAGTCCTGCGAATAGGTGCCCTGCAGCACCCTGATGTCGCCGAGGTCGCCAGATTCCACCATGCGGCGCATGTGCTGCACCATGGGGTAGAAACGCAGGTTATGGGAGGTGCAGTTGCGCAGCTTCTTTTCTTTGGCGATGGCGACTAACTCCTGAGCCTGGACGATGCTGGTGGCCAGGGGTTTTTCGCAGATGACGTGCTTGCCGGCGAGCAGCGCGTCCTTCGCCATGGGGAAATGCAGGGCGTTGGGCGTGCAGATGTGAACGGCGTCGACGGCCGGATCTTCCAGGATGCGGTGATAGTCCGCCTCCGTATGCTGGACGCCGAATTCGGCGGCGAGCTGATTAGCTTTTTCGATTTGTGGTTCGCCAATGGCGTAGAGCTCGACGTAGCCGAGCCGGCGAATTCCTTCCAGATGAACCCGGCCGACGAAGCCGGTTCCGAACAACGCGGTTTTGAATTTTTGCATGAGTGCCTCGCTAGTACTGAATGTTTAATCTATCGCAAAAACTGTTAAATTGGTATCACGTCCCCATGGTGGTTCGGATCCGTTTCGCCAAAGGTTACAAGCTGGGCCGGAAGCGCCAAAAAGACCGACGGCTGGCGCTGGTCGTGGCCGCGCTTCTGCCGCCCTCGGCGCTGGCCGCGGCCGTGCTCGCCGTTTGGTCCATCGCCGCCGACCTCAACTGGGCCAACAGTTTCGCCATTTCCTCCGGCATTTTCTCGCACTGGCATGTGTGGCTGGCCGCCGCCGTGGCGCTGCAACTGTGCGCGCGCGCGCTGAATCGCTACGGGAAAAGCGGCGACCCCGCGGCGTTCTGATATTCTAAATTCTAGAGACCCGCATGGCACAGCTCCGGTACACGCGTGGGAGATCTTTTTTCAGCGATTACTTCACCACCGGCGTGAAGTGGTTGCTGATTGTCAACACGGCGGTCTACCTTCTCACGGGCCTGCTGAGCCCGCAATTCACCAACGATATCATGCTGCTGGCGCTGGCTCCGGTGGCGGTGGTGAAGCATTTCGCCATCTGGCAACTGGCCACCTACCTGTTCCTGCATGGCGGCGTGTGGCATCTGGTGTTCAACATGCTCACGCTGTGGATGTTCGGCACGCCGCTGGAGCGCGACTGGGGCACGCGGCGGTTTCTGAAGTACTATTTCATCTGCGGCATCGGCGCCGGTGTGTGCGATGTCCTGCTGAACGCCGTGATCGGCAACTGGCATACCAGCACGATCGGGGCTTCGGGGGCGATCTACGGCCTGCTGCTGGCCTTCGGCGTCTGCTACCCCGATCAAGTCGTGCTGATGAACTTCCTGTTCCCCATCAAGGCCAAGTACATGGTCATGATTTACGCGGGCGTAGAGTTGTGGATGTCGACCGGGGTGAACACCGGTGTCAGCAATATCGCGCATCTGGGCGGCATGGTGGTGGGGTTCGTATACCTGAAATCGCGCATGCCGGGGATGCGGCTCAAGCTGCCGGACTGGAGCAACGCGTATCGCCGATGGAAACTGCAGCGTGCGAAGAAGAAGTT
>JANYJN010000197.1 GCA_025358475.1 Candidatus Solibacter sp. | reverse complement strand
GGCGCGTCGACGCCGTGTGTACTGACAGCCTTCTCACCGGCTGAAGCAATGTCCTCAGCCCCGGCATGCTTGAGAATGTCTTTGGCCTTGCCGACCCATTGGGAATCGTCACAGTGAACAGACAGCAGCACGCCACCGTCTTTCACTCGACCTTCGTACCGCTTAGCTTCGTACTCCGGAATTCCCATGCCCACCAGAGCGCCTATAAGACCACCGGTGGCGGCGCCAGCACCCAGACCCGCAAGTGCGGCCATGATTGGCCCAGCGGCGATAAAAGGACCGAGGCCCGGAATGGCAAGCGCTCCGATGCCGGCCAGCAGACCAACAGTTCCTCCAATTGCGCCGCCGGCCACCACACCCGTGGTGGTACCTTCCGGAGCCTTGGTATTCTTCTCGGCTGCCAACTGCTTAGTTGTCCTCTGATCCGGCGCCAGCACCGATACGTCGTCGCTTTTGAAGCCAGCGACAACTAATGCGTCTACGCCGCGCTCGGCTTGCGCCAGAGACGGAAAAATCCCGAATACTGCTGTGTTCTTTCCAGCCATGTTTATAGTTCCTTTCGTTAGTTGAGGTTAGTGCCGGTTCCAGCCGGCGGGCAGTTACTTTCGGGGAGTCTTGTCGCCTTTAACAGAAAGTTGATTTGCGACATTCCCAACCCCGGCTATTTCGGTTGCCTTGGCTTCGATGTTCCGACGCTCTTCTTCGGTGTGGACAGGTCCTTTGAGCGTGACTTTACCGTGCTGCGAAATGACCTTGACATTGTGACCGTAAGTCGAGAGCGACTTGTCAGCCATGATCGCTTTTCTGATCTGTTGCATGGTGTTCCGGTCGGAAGAGGTCTCTTTCGCCTGGTCCGCGGTGGGTTGCGACGGGGCCCGATCACGCTTGTTGATTTTGGTATTGTCGGGAGCCGGTTGCTGCGGGTCCTGCGCAGCTCCCAACTGTCCCACGCCAAAAAGGAGCGTTCCAAGGGTGAGGGCATGAACGATAGACTTGAGTGGTCGATTCATGGAGGTGACTTTGCAAGTCGGAGGCCAATTTCGAATCGAACGGACTTACCTAGGGGGAATAGTCCTTAGCGCTGGAATGGCTGTTATGTGCCTGCGATGTGAAGGGTACCTGTAGTTATCCGCACGCTGAGACGTGCGCGGTCGATATTCTTCCCGGCAGTGGTATGTAAGAGTTGCATTCGGGTACGGAAGTTGCACAGCCGGACCTCAAAATGTCCCCGCTTCGGAGCCGTTGGCGCAGCCATCCGGGGCGCAACCCGCGGCAGGGAGGGGTGCTCGGATTGGCGGTCGGCGGTGCTCCACTTACCTTTGTGCATCCCGCTGCCGGGGCGGGGCGTATCTATATTTAGTGGAGACCGGATTCAAAGTGCGGGCGGTATGCTTTTACCAGCGGACGATTTCGGTGAACCGGGCAACGTGACGTATCTGGCGAACGAAGTGATTGGATTGACCGCGGTAGGGCAGGCATTGGATTTCGGCGAACTGATGCGCGAGCACCGCGCCATGGTATTCAGTGTGGCCTGGCACTTCCTGCACGACCGCGACCTGGCGGAGGAGACGGCACAGGACGTGTTTCTCAGCCTGCACACCCATCTGGCGGCTATCGAGACGCCCGCGCATGCCGGCTTCTGGCTGCGCAAGGTGGCCGTGCAGCGCTCCATCGATGCCGCGCGCAAACGCAGCCGGCACCCACAGGTGGCGCTAGAGGATGTGGCCGAACCCTCCGTGCGCCCCGCTACGGGCGACCCGATGCTGGGCGGGATGTTGCGTAGGCTGATCGCCACGCTGCCCGAGACGCCGCGCATGGCGATGATTTTACGGTACCAGGAAGACCTGGACCCGGCGGAGATTGCCGAAACCATGGGCATCCCGGTGGGCACGGTAAAGAGTCACATTCAGCGGTCGCTGGCGCTGCTTCGCGAGAAGCTGGAGCGCCGCGGCGTGGGAGAACGGTAATGGATTGGTTGGAACAGGAACTGGCACAGGCGCTGGCGCGGAAGGAACCCGCTGCCGGTTTCGACGGCCGGGTACATGCACGCCTGCACCGCAGGCCGCGGTGGCTGGCCATCGCCGCCAGCATCCTGGTGATGACGGGAGGCGGTGAAGCCTGGCGCCAGCATCGGGGGCAGGTCGCCAAAGAGCAGGTCATGACCGCCATGCGGATCGCGGGCAGCAAGCTGAATCGCGTGCAGATGCAGTTGAAAGGGACCGAACAATGAGACCGGTATTGATCCTCGCCCTCGGCGCCGCGCTGGCCGCAACCTTGTGGGCACAGCAGTTCAAATTCAATCTGGACCATTTGGTGTCCAAGGACTCCGACAGCTTCGACGTCTCGCTTAACACCAGCATGTTGCAGTTCGCGGCCAAGTTCCTGGACGGCAAGGACCCTGACGAAGCCAAGGTCAAAAAGCTGATCGTGGGAATCGAGGGCATTTATATCAAGAGCTTCGAGTTTAAGAAGGACGGCGCTTACGCTCCGGCCGATCTCCAAAAGGTGCGCAATCAGCTCAGGGCGCCGGAATGGAGCCGGATAGTGGGCATCAAGAGCGGCGGGGAGAGCGAGAACATCGAGGTGTGGGTGCGCAACGAAAAAGGCAAAGTCACCGGCGTCGCCATCCTGGCGAGCGAGCCGCGGCAACTCACCGTCGCCAACCTGGTGGGCAATATCGATCTGGAATCCCTGTCGGACCTGGGCGGCCACTTTGGGCTTCCCAAGATGAAGAAGAAGTAACGCAAACGCTCCCTTACGGGCGGCTCGGATTGGGCACAGAAGTAACGGCCACGCTCCCTCGGTCACGGCTCGGATTGGTTACAGCCGTGACGAAGCGCGGGACTCCAATTGGAGCCGCGACCGTGAGCGTTCTTACATTTTCGTAATCGCCACATCAAGAACGAACTTCCGGGAAGTTACCGGGTCGTCGAACGACGCCACTACGGTAGGCTTCCCCGGCGCCACTGCCGTGTCCAGGCTTAGCCTGATCTGCGAGATGGTGGGCGCGGGGGCCGCGTTCGGACCTTTCTCCGGCATCACCGCCGTGCTGATTTCCAGATCCGCGTGTAGCGCGAAGTTCGAACTGTTTTCTGTGACCACGCACTCGATGTTCATGCCGACATCAATGTACGAAAACTGGACAGTACCGCCCACGCCGCCGGTTCCCGCGCTCGCCACCGGTACCCGGTTGCCCGCCTTAAATGTGGTCTTGTGCCCATGGCTCACCAGCAACGAATACTTCCTTCCGGTCTTCCCGCCCGCGTCGCCGGAGTCGCGAATGGTGAAATCCACCTTGTAAGGCGAGTTCTCTCTACTGTCTTGTGCATGCAGTGCCATTCCGGGACCCAGCAGGGCCGCGGCCATTATCAGAGCTGAAAATCTCATTCCGTATAAGCCTCCCGCAGACATGACGACTTTCCATGGGGCGGCGTGGAGGGTTATCGTATACAGGTGCGCCCATGAGACTACCCCGCGCGATTGCGCTTGCCATCCTCGCCGCCACGCTGGCGCTCGCCCAGACCCAACAGGCCATGGACGAGGAGTATGCCCGCCTGGTCAAGGAATGGACCACGGCCCCCGAATTCACGAGCCCGCTGGTGGACCACCTGCCCAAGGCGCCGGGGGTGCCGACTACCAAGGATGTGCTGGGCTACTACGCCGGCGCGCCGAAGAAACTCACCCGGGTGGCCGATCTTGGCAAGTATTACCGCGCGCTGGCCGCCGCATCCAAGCGTGTCAAGCTACTGCCCGCCGGGACCACCGATGAAGGCAGGGAATGCCTGGTGGTGGCTATCGCCGATGAAGAGACGATTCGCAATCTGGATACGTACAAGGGCTACCTCGCCAGGCTGGCCGATCCGCGCGGCCTCTCCCCCGACGGGGCCAAGCAGATCATCGCCCTTGCCAAACCCATCTACCTGTTCACCGGGGGACTGCACAGCTCCGAGACCGGCCCGCCCGAGATGCTAATGGAACTGGCCTACCGGCTGGCCGTGGAAGAGAGCCCGCTCTACGATGGTATCCGCAAGAACGTCATCGTCATGCTCTCCGCCGCCGCCGAACCCGATGGCCGCGACCGTTACGTCGATTGGTATTACAAGTACAAGCTCGCCGAAGAAAACGAGAACGAGCGCATTCCGGGGCCGCCTTACTGGGGCAAGTACCTTTTCCACGACAACAATCGCGACATCAATTACTCGCAGGTGACCATGTCCAACTGGTTGCAGTTCTACCTGGAATGGCATCCGCCGATTGTGCACGACCTGCACGAAACGCAGCCGCTGCTCTACACCTTCAGCGGGCAATCGCCGCAGAACCCCACGCTGGATCCGATTCTCTACGCCGAACTGCCGCTCTTCGCCAATTTCGAAATGACGAAGATGATCGGCTACGGGATGCCGGGCGTGTGGACCCACGCGTTCGTCGATATGTGGTCGCCGGGGTATCTGGGCTACATGAGTTCCAACCACAACGGGATGCTTCGCATGTATGAGACGTTCGGCAACGGCGGGGCCAACACGATGCGCCGCACGATCGGCGGGGGCGCTGGCGGTGCGGGCGGAGGAACGCCGGAAGCACCCACGACGGCCACTCCGGCTGCCACTCCGGCGGCGGCCGATGGAGCGGCCGCGGGTGGACGCGGCGGTCGCGGCGGCGCCGCCGATACCACGGCGCCCGGCGGGCGCGGCGGGGGCATGACCACGCGTGAGTGGTACCGCCCCCTGCCTCCGCCACGCACCCTCACGTGGAGCATGCGCAACAACACGAACTACATGGAGACCGGAGTGCTCTCCGCGCTGGAACTGACGGCCGGCATCTCCAAAACCGTGCTGGAGAATTTCTACCTCAAGAGCCGCAATTCCATCGATTCGGGTTCCAAGGATGCGCCCTACGGCTACGTCTTCCCTGCCGGGCAGAAGGATATGACGCGCGTCGCCTTCGTGGTCAACGTGCTGCGCAAACAGGGCATCGAAGTGGGCGAGGCCACCGGCGAATTCAAACTCGGCGCGGTCACCTACCCCGCCGGATCGCTGGTGCTCAAGCGGAACCAGCCCTACGGACGCCTGGCCAAAATCCTGCTCGAAAAACAGAACTTCCCGGGCGACGCGCAGACCACCTATGACGACACCGGTTGGACCATGGGCCTGATGTCGCAGACCAGGATCGACGAGATCGGCGACAAGGCCGTGCTCGATGTTCCTGTGAAGAACCTCGCGGGCATGTACGAACCGGCCGGCGCGGTGAAGGGCAGTGGCGCCGTCACCGCCATCCTGCACAACGGTTCCAACCATCTCATCACCTTGCGCTACCACCTCAAGGACTTGCATTTCGACGCCATCGAGAAGCCCGTCAAGGCCGGCAATACAGAGCTGCCCGCGGGCACCATGCTGGTGGCTTCCAGCCCGCGCGTCAAAGCCGAAGTGGAAAAGCTCGGTCTACAGGCGGTGGCTCTGGCCGCCGCGCCAGATGTCAAAAAGCACGCGATCGACTTGCCGCGCCTCGCCATGTTTTCCACCTGGGGCAGTACGCAGGACCCCGGCTGGGTGCGCTACGCGTTCGATAAGTTCGGCATCGACTACGACTTGATTTACAAGGAGCGCATACGGCAGGGCAACCTGCGCGCTGCCTACGACGTGATCGTGATCCCCAGCCAAGGCGGGAGAGGCGGCGGCGCCAAGGGTCTCATCTTCGATATCGATCCGCGCCCCGGCAAGACCTTCGCGTACACCAAGGAGGCCGCCTTCCCCGCCCTCGGCGCCTACGGCGAGAGCCAGGATATCAGCGGAGGCATGGGCCTGC
The DNA here is from genome assembly GCA_025358475.1 of Candidatus Solibacter sp. GTDB lineage: Bacteria > Acidobacteriota > Terriglobia > Bryobacterales > Bryobacteraceae > Solibacter. The sequence continues at coordinate 1,492 of JANYJN010000197.1, read as the reverse complement.
TGGGCGTCGCCGAACTGGATAAGTTCGTCAACTCGGGCGGCGTGTTGATCACTCTCGGCGCCGCCAGTTACTTTGCGCCCGAAACTTTTATGACCCGGACGGTGGATGCCGCCCACACCACGACGGCGTTCTACGCCCCCGGGCCAATCGTGGAGGCCGAGATCCTGCTGCCCGAGCATCCCATTTTCTACGGGTACCGGGAGCGCGTGGTCCCGGTCCGGTGGGCCGGCGGACCGCTGCTGCGCGTGCCTACCGGGGAAGCGCGCAAGAGCGTGCTCATGCGCTACCCCGGCAATGACAGCAGCATTTTGAGCGGCCTGATGCGCGGCGTGGGCGAAACTCGCGGGCGCCCGGCGATCCTGGATGAGCCAGTGGGCCAGGGAAGAGTGGTCATTTTCTCCACCAATCCGGCGTATCGCTGGCAGAATCTGGGCGAGTTCAACATGCTGGCCAACGCGATTCTGCACTTCAACGATTTTCCGAAGTGATCCGAGGGGCCGCCCTACACGCAGAGAGGCAGCGCGCAGAGATCGGCGCAGAGAAAGCGGGCTGCGTCCTGGATGACCGCGAATGCGCCCACGAAGTACGTGCCATTGGTTTGCTATTATACGTACAGCATGCCCAAGCTCACACTCAGCGTCGATCCCGGTGTGGCTGCCCGGGCCAAGCGTTATGCCAAGGGCCGTGGAACTTCCGTTTCGCGGATGGTTGAATCGTACCTGACGTTGGTCACGCGACCAGCGGCGCGGGAAGAGAAGACGCCCATTCTGGACTCTCTCGCTGGAATCCTCAAGAAAGCCGACATCGGGGAATATCACAAGCACCTGTCGAAAAAACATCGATGAAACGCGTCCTGGTGGATGTCAACGTGATTCTCGATGTTCTGTTGGCGCGCCATCCTCACGCTGTGGCTGGCCGGGCCGTCTGGGCGGCCATTGAACTGAGGCGGGCGGAGGGCTTTCTGGCAGCCCACGCCGTAACTACTATCGATTACCTGATGCGCAAGGAACTGGGCGCTGCCGGAAGCCGCCGCGCCATGCGTGCGCTTCTACGGGTCTTCACCGTGGCTCCCGTCGACCACGCCATCATCCAAAGCGCACTAGATTCCGGTGGCCCGGATTTCGAGGATTCCGTAGCCGCAGCCGCAGCCGCAGCCGCCGGCTGCGACCTCATCGTGACTCGCGACCCCAAGGGGTTTCGCGCTTCCCCCGTGCCCGTCTTCACCCCGGAGGCGGCAGTCCCCCTCCTTGGCCGGCCGGATGGGGTAACGTAAGGTTCAAGCAAGCCGATTATATTTACCTCTGACCGAATTGCCCGAGCGTTCGCTGGCGAAATGTGCCGCTGGTGCTCTGCGTGAAGTGGGCGGGCCGATGCCGGAGCCGCACACTTCGGTCGATTACGTGGAAGCCGCTGCATCGCCGCGGCCCCTACGCTGCCGGAATCGTGAACCGATTCGCTCCCACGCGAAGCTCGCGCCGCGTGCCGCGCCATA